>DASVUW010000077.1:0-4411 GCA_036386845.1 Allosphingosinicella sp.
CTGGTCGGCGGCGGCAACTCGGCCGGCCAGGCGGTGGTCTTCCTCGCCGGCCACGCCCGCCGGGTCACCCTGATCGCGCGCCGCCCGCTCGAGGAGACGATGTCCGCCTATCTGGTCGAGAGGATCGCCAGCCTGCCCAATGTCGAGCTGGTCTCCGGTGCCGAAATTTCCGCTCTGGAGGGCCGCGACCGGGCGCTCGATTCGATCTGCTGGCGAAGTCGCGGGTCGGAAGGGGAAACCCGCCGCGGCTGCCGCCACCTGTTCCTGTTCATCGGCGCCGAGCCCAATACCGACTGGCTCCATGGCTCCGGCCTCAAGCTCGACCCGCGCGGCTTCATCCTCACCGGCCCGGAGGCTGGGGAGGGCTGCCTGCCGCTCGAGACCAGCCGGCCGGGCGTCTTCGCGGTCGGCGACGTCCGCGCCGCCTCGGTCAAGCGCGTCGCCTCGGCGGTCGGCGACGGCGCCCAGGTCGTGGCGGCTCTTCACGCTTATCTGGCACAGGCCCCGGCCGAGATCGTCGCCTCACCCCTGCCGGTCTCCGCCTGATGGCCGGCCTCGCGATCCTCGGCTTCGCCGGAAGCCTTCGCCGCGGCTCCTACAACCGCGCTTTGCTTCGCGCGGCCGCCGATCTCGCTCCGGACGGAATGCGGATCGAGATTTTCGACCTGGCCGAAGTCCCGCTCTACAATGGCGACGTCGAGGCCGAGGGCGATCCGGAGGCGGTTGCCCGCCTCAAGCAGGCTATCGCCGCCGCCGACGGAGTCCTGATGGCGACCCCGGAATATAATCACGGCGTTCCGGCGGTGATGAAGAATGCGGTCGACTGGGCGTCGCGGCCGCCCGGCGCCGCGCCGCTCGGCGGCAAGCCGGTCGGGATCATCGGCGCCTCGCCCGGGATCACCGGCTCCGCCCGGGGCCAGAGCCAGCTCCGCCAGGCGTTCGAGTTCACCGACAGCTACTGCATGGCCCAGCCCGAATTGCTCGTCTTCAAGGCCCACGAGAAGTTCGACCCGGAGGGCCGGCTTACCGACGAGGCGACCGGCCGCTACCTGGCCCGCTATCTGATCGCCTTCGCCGCCTGGGTGCGGCGTTTCGTTCCCAACCCTGAAGCAAGGACCTTGCCATGAGCATGACCGATTCGATCAAGGAACATATGGAAGTGATCGGGGCCGACGGGGTCCATGTCGGAACGGTCGACAAGATCGACGGCCGCCGGATCAAGCTGACCAAGGCCGACAGCGGCCAGGGCTCGCACGAGGGCCACCACCATTATATCTCGCTCGGCCTCGTCGCGGGCGTGGACGGCGACACGGTCCGGCTTTCCGCCAATGGCGACGTCGCGGTCCAGTTCGAGGAGGAAGAGGGGGACTGATCTTCCGATCCTCCCCTGCATTCGCAGGGGAGGGGGACCATGCGAAGCATGGTGGAGGGGCCTTACGGAGTCCGAAGAACCCCTCCACCGCGCTTCGCGCGGTCCCCCTCCCCGAGAAATCTCGGGGAGGACTAAAGGCCTACCAGGTGCCCACCGCCGCCCTCACGCCCTTCATCGTCGCCTCCGCGCGCTCCGCGGCGGCTTCGCCGGAGCGGCGGAGGAAGGCGACGAGGCCGGATTCGTCGCCGCGAATGTCGGCGAAGCGGCGCTGGATCGGCTCCAGGCCGGCGATCACCGCTTCCGCGACCCCGGTCTTGAGAGTGCCGTAGCCCTGGCCGTCGAACCGCTTCACGGCATCTTCCCAGCGTCCGCCGGCGAAGGCGTGGTAGAGGGTGATGAGGTTCTTCACGCCGGGCGAGAGGTCCGAGCCGTCGACCGAAGTGCGGGAGTCGGTCTTGGCCGATTTGAGCTTCTTGAGGATCGATCCCGGCGGATCGAGCAGGCCGATGGCGTGGCCGGGCTTGTCGGAGCTCTTCGACATCTTCGCCTCGGGATCGTCGAGGCCCATGATCCTGGCCCCTACCGTCTGCACCATGATCTCGGGCCGGGTGAACTTGTAGCCGAACAGATGGGTGAAGCGCTGGGCGATGTCCTGGGCGATCTCGATATGCTGGCGCTGGTCCTCGCCGACGGGGACGAGGTCGGTGTGGTAGAGGAGGATGTCGGCCGCCTGGAGGATCGGGTAGGAATAGAGGCCCAGGCCGACGCTGTCCGAACCGCCCGACTTGGACTTGAACTGGGTCATCCGGTTCATCCATCCCATCGGCGTGACGCAGTTGAGGATCCAGGCCAGCTCGGAATGCTGGCGGACGTGGCTCTGGATGAAGACGAGCGATTTCTCGGGGTCGATCCCGCAGGCGAGGTAGAGCGCGGCGACGTCCAGGGAGTTGGACCTCAGCCGCTCCGCCTCGATCGCCTCGGGCATGGTCAGGGCGTGAAGGTCGACGATGCAGAAGATGTTGTCGTGCTTGTCCTGCTCACGCACCCAGAGGGACACTGCGCCGATATAATTGCCGAGATGAAGCCCGCCGGTCGGCTGGATTCCGGAAAAGACGGTCTTCTTCATTTTGGCCGAGGACAAGTCGCACGCTCCCGATGTCTCAGTCGCGCCGTAACCGTGCGGGCGGGGCGAGCGCAAGCCGCGGGCGATTGACGAGCGGGCTGGGGGAGCTAGCCTGCGCCGCCATGACGAAACCGCGCCTGTTCGATTATTTCCGCTCCTCGGCGAGCTACCGGGTCCGGATCGCCCTCAACCTCAAGGGCATCGGCTATGACAGCGTGCCGCTCAACCTGCTGGAGGGCGGTCAGAAGGGGCCGGACTACCGGGCGATCAACCCGCAGGGTCTCGTCCCGGCGCTGGATATCGACGGCCATATCCTGGTCCAGAGCCTCGCCATCGTCGAATATCTCGACTCCACCCGTCCGGACCCGCGGCTCGTCCCGGCCGATCCCGCCGACGCCGCCCATGTGCGGGGGCTGGCGCTGGCCGTCGCTTGCGACATCCATCCGGTCAACAATCTGCGGGTCCTCAAATATCTGTCCGGGCCCCTCGGTTTGCCGCAGGAGGCGCGCGACTCCTGGTACCGGCACTGGGTCAGCGAAGGCCTAGCCGCGCTGGAGGCGATGGCGGCGCCGCGCGTGGGCCGGTTCCTGTTCGGAGACTCTCCCACCCTCGCCGACCTCTGCCTCGTCCCGCAGATGTTCAACGCCCGCCGCTTCGAGGTCCCGCTGGACGATTACCCGACGCTGGTGCGGGTGGATTCCGAGGCCAACGGCCTCGAGGCCTTCGCGGCGGCGCATCCCGATCGGGTCGGGGCCTGAGTTCGTCATTGCGAGCGAAGCAAAGCAATCCAGTGCGGCCTCCGGGTCTCACTGGATTGCTTCGTCGCTTCGCTCCTCGCAACGACGGTTCAGAAACCGATCGGATTCAGCAGGTCGACTTTCGGCCAGCGGCCGGCTTTCGGCGGAGCGTTGACCTTGAACTTGTACCCTTCGGCCTCCTTCGCCGCGAACAGGGTGGCGAGGCCGTGCTCATCCTCGTTCCATTCGGGGCGGACCACGGCTTCGCTCGGGTCCTTGCCCTCCGCGACCTTCTTGTTGCGCCTCTTGATCTCGGTCGCCCGGTCCTTGTCCCACGATTTGCGGCGCTGCTTGTCGATGGACGCGATATCGTAGGTAAGGTGGATCGCGTATTTCGCGGCCTTGCCGCGGGCCTCGATGAGCATCTCCAGAGTCGGCCGGTCGGGATTGACGAAGGTCCCGTCCGCCGAGACGACATAATGGTCGGCGGTGACGTCCTGGAAGAAGTCGATGTCGATGTTCCGGTCCGAGCCGTGGTGCGGCAGCTTGAAGACGTCGACGTGGAGCTTGCCCTTGGCGTTGAGTTTTCCTTCCTTCTTGAGGCCCTCGCGCAGATAATCGCCTCGCGCGTCGCCGGTGAGCAGGATCGTCTTTCCCTTGAATTTGGCGATCGCGGCGATGCTCGACAGATTCGGCACCGACCCGTCCGTATAGGCGGCGAGCGCCGCATCGGGCTTCAGCTCCTTGGCGAATTCCTTCTGCAACGCCGCCAGCTGATCGGGAAGCGGTGCGACGATGTGAAGCTCGAGCTCGGGACCGAGCTTGTAGGGCACGCTCGGGCCCTTGCGCGGGCGGACGAGATTGCCCTCGAATCCGGTGTTCGTCGGGATCTGGAGGGTCTCGAGATTGTCGCGCAGCCGCTTCCCCTTGGCGACGCTGGCGAGCACCTTCAGGGCGTCGCGGCGCTCCACCGTGTCCTCGATCCCGGCCTCGTCGAGATCGACCTCCTCGATCGAGGCCGCGCCGGTCGAGGCGGTGACCGAAGCCTTGACGGCGTTCATGTCCTTGGCGTTCGAGACCCGCTCGAAGCTGTTGTGCCAGACTTCGCGGACCGGAAAAGGCCAGGCCTTGCCGGCCGGCTGGTCGAGCCAGGCGTTGGTGAACTTGACCAGCCCGACG
>DASVUW010000078.1:0-5175 GCA_036386845.1 Allosphingosinicella sp.
GACCCCAGTGGGTGAAGAACGCTGCGGTCTTCACCCGCTGGGGCCCCAGCCTTCGCTGGGGCGACGCTTATCGGCGGACCAGCCAAGCCCCGGCCAGGACGAGGAGTATCCCCGCGATCCGGGTCGGGCTGATCTCCACCCGGGCGAGGCCGAAGGCCCCGATCCGGTCGAGCAGGAGCGCCATGGCGAGCTGGCCGGCGATCGCCACCATCAGGAAGAAGGTCACCCCTATGCGCGGGGCGGCGAAGGCCGCGACGGCGACGAAGAAGGCGCCGTAGAAGCCGCCGACCCAGGCGTACCAGGGGAGCGCCGCCGTCTCGCCGGCGGCGGGCCGGGCTCCGAGGGCCGCCGCCACGGCGAGAAGGGCGAGGGTGCCGACGACGAAGGACAGGAAAGCGGCGTTCACGGCCGAGCCCACGCCCCGGGCGAGGAGCGCGTTGGTCGGCGCCTGAAGGGCGATCAGGCTTCCGCCGACAAACGCCGCAGCCAGCGAAAAAAGGAGAGCGGGGTTCACGGCCTCAAGGACGTCCCGCCCCCGCTCAGCCTTCGAGCTGGCGGGTCAGGAGGCGGATGTCGGAGTCGAGCTCGCTGTCCTGGGCGCGCAGCTTCTCGATCTGGCGGACGGCGTGGATCACCGTCGTATGGTCGCGGCCTCCGAAGCGGCGGCCGATCTCGGGCAATGAGCGCGGAGTCAGCTGCTTGGAAAGGTACATGGCGACCTGGCGCGGGCGGGCGACCTCGCGGGCGCGGCGCGCGCTGGTCATCTCGGCCTTGCGGATCCGGTAATGCTCGGAGACCCGGGTCTGGATCTCGTCGATCGAGATTCGGCGCTGATTGGCCCGGAGCGTGTTGGCGAGCACCTCTCCGACGAAATCGAGGTCGATGACGCGGTTCTGCATGGTCGCGTAGGCGGCGATGCGGTTGAGGGCGCCCTCGAGCTCGCGGACGTTGGAGCTGATCCGCTTGGCGAGGAACATGACCACGTCCTCGGGCACCTTCACCTCGGGAAGCGCCTCGAGCTTCTTGAGGATGATGTTGAGCCTGAGCTCGAGGTCGGCCTGGTTGATGTCGGCGACGAGGCCCCAGGAAAGGCGCGAGAGGATGCGCGGCTCGATCCCGTCCAGGTCCTGAGGCGCCCGGTCCGAGCTGATGACGAGCCGGCGGCCGGCCGAGATGATCTCGTTCATCGTGTGGAAGAATTCTTCCTGCGTCGATTCCTTGCCGGCGATGAACTGGACGTCGTCGATCATGAGCAGGTCGGCGGCGCGCAGATGCTGCTTGAACTTGATCGTGTCGTTGGCGCGGAGCGCTGCGACGAACTCGACCATGAACTTCTCGGCCGACATGTAGATGATCTTCGCACGCGGCCTCAGCCGATGGAATTCGTGGCCGATGGCGTGGAGAAGGTGGGTCTTGCCGCGGCCGGTGCCACCGTGGAGGAAAAGCGGGTTGAAGGCGACGTTGTCGGCGGTCGCGAGGGTGGTCGCGGCGCTGAAGGCGACTTCGTTGGCCTTGCCGACGACGAAATTCTCGAAGCGGTAGCGAGGTTCGAGAGCGACGGCATATAGCCCGTCTCCGGGGGCGGGCTCCTCCGAAGCGGGCGGCGCCGGGATCTCGACGATGGCAGCGGTCTTCGGAGCGGCGGCGCCGACCCCGATCGAGATGTCGCGGATGGCCGGGCAGGCGGAGCGCCAGGCGAGGATCAGTCGCTCGGAGAAATGGGTCTGGACCCAGTCGGCCATGAATTGCGACGGAAGCTCAAGGCGAAGAGCGCCCGCTTCCGAATCGAAGCTTCCAAGCGCGATCGGGCGAAGCCACCCGTCGAAGGTCCGGGCGCCGCAATCGCGCCTGAGCCCGGCGCGAATCGATTCCCAGGCCGCCTGGAGCGCGCTCCGCTCCACCCTCTCCAGCGTACTGCCTCCCGCAGGCTTCACAGACACAAAACACACCCCCTCTTCATACCAGGCCTCTTTCAATCGGGCCCTGACTGGCGCAAACTTCTCCCGACGCGCGGCACCCCCCGGCGGCCGCCGATTCGAAAGATCGTTCTTGCTGTGGCGTCCGGTGGGAATTCGCCCCGCCGGAGCGACCTTTTTGGAAGTCTCGGGGCGGCCTTGCAAGGCCGAAATTCGAGTCTCAAAAAAGAAACATGCTTGACATAGGTTTTCCACGGTCCGCCGTCAGAAATGGCGGAAAACTGCCATTTTCCCGACGGGAGGCCTTGCGAATCGCGGGAAATCCTAGGGTTTCGCGCTCTGTTCCCCAGGCACGAAAAAGCCCGCCGGAAACGGGGCCCGGCGGGCGACTTCGAAGCTTTTCAAAGCGCTAGGCGAGAGCGGCGATTCGGCGCGTCAAACGCGAGAATTTCCGGGCCGCGGTGTTCTTGTGGAAGACGCCCTTGGCGACTCCGCGGGCGAGCTCCGGCTGGACCTTCGTGATGGCGGCAAGGGCCGTCGCCTTGTCGCCGGCCTCGATCGCCGCCTCGACCTGCTTGACGAAGGTGCGGATTCGGCTGACGCGGGTCCGGTTGATCTCGGTCCGGCGCTGGTTGCGGCGGATTCGCTTCTTTGCCTGCGGCGTGTTCGCCATCGTCTGAATGCCTCTTGTCTAAAATGAAAAGGGCGCGGCCAAAGCACCGCACCCGCTCGGCTGCGCCTCTACTCGAATGAGGGCCGAAAGGTCAACCTCAAGAGCGCTGGCAGCGGGGGCAATAGAAGGTCGAACGGCCCGAGTCGGGGCGGCGGCGAATCGCGCTTCCGCAATGGCAGGCTTCCCCTTCCCGGCCGTAGACCCGCCATTGCTTCGAGAAATAGCCGAGCTCGCCGGACGGCCGTGCATAATCGCGAAGCGACGAGCCTCCGGCCTCGATGGCGGCGAGCAGCACGGCCTTTATCGCCTCGACCAGCCGTTCCAGACGGGGCTTAGAAATCCGGCCCCCCGCCCGCGACGGGGCGATCCCGGCCATATGGAGCGCCTCGCAGACGTAGATATTGCCGAGTCCGGCGACGATGCGCTGGTCGAGGAGCATGGCCTTGATGGGGGCGGAGCGTCCCGAGAGGGCCTCGAGAAGATATTCCGAGTCGAACTCGGGCGCGAGCGGCTCGGGCCCCATCGCCGCGAAGGCGGGAAGCCGCTTCAGCTCGGAGGTCTCAACGAGGTCGAGCGAACCGAAGCGGCGCGGATCGTTGAGCGCGGCCCGCCTTCCCTCGTCGGTCTCGAGCAGGAAGTGGTCGTGCGCACCCAGTTCGGCGGGATCGATCCGCCAGCGTCCCGACATTCCGAGATGGAAGACGAGGGTGTCGCCGCGGTCGGTCGCGATCAGGCCGTATTTGGCGCGACGCGACAGACCGGTCACCGTCGCGCCGGTCAGGCGCTGGCGAAGGTCCGGGGGAAAGGCTCGGCGCAGGTCGGCGCGGCGCGTCTCGACGGCCACGAGCCGGCGCCCGTGCAGAACCGGGACAAGTCCCTGAACCGTGGTTTCGACCTCGGGCAGCTCAGGCATATCTCGTCGTCCCAGCGAAGGCTGGGACCCCAGCGGGTGATGAACGCCGGCGTCTTTCACCCACCGGGGCCCCAGCCTTCGCTGGGGCGACGGAAGTGAGCCGATCTCCTTGAACTTGCCACGTGCACATGCGCCGGAACCCCTGCTAGAGGCGGGCGCGATGGACAAGGTTTCTTTCGGCTTCGAAGAGGTGCCGCCCGAGGAGAAGACCCGGCGGGTCGGCGCCGTCTTCTCCAGCGTCGCCCGGCGCTACGACCTGATGAACGACCTCATGTCGGGCGGCCTCCACCGGCAGTGGAAGGATCTGTTCGTGCGGCGGGTAAGGCCGCGCAAAGGCGAGTCGATCCTCGACATGGCCGGAGGCACGGGCGACGTCGCCTTCCGCCTCGCCCGGCACGGGGCGAAGGTCATGGTGGCCGACATCAACCCGGATATGCTGGAGGTCGGCCGGCAGCGGGCGCAGAGGCGACGGATCGAAGGCCTCGCCTGGCAGGTCGAGAATGCAGAGACTCTGAGCTTCGGCGACGGGACGTTCGACGCCTATACGGTCGCCTTCGGAATCCGCAACGTGACCGACATCGATTCGGCCCTGAAGGAGGCGCACCGGGTGCTGAAGACCGGCGGGCGCTTCCACTGCCTCGAATTCTCGACCCCTCGCTGGCCGGGCTTCGCGTCGCTCTACGACGCCTATTCGATGCATGCGGTGCCGCGCATCGGCAAGGCGGTCGCGGGGGATGAGGAAAGCTACCGGTACCTGGTCGAGTCGATTCGCCGCTTCCCGCCGATGGAGAGGTTCGCCGAGATGATCCGCAAGGCCGGCTTTGCCCAGGTGAAGGCGGAGCCGATCCTGGGCGGGCTGGTCGCCATCCACAGCGGGTGGAAGGTCTGATGGCTCCTTTCCGTCATCCCGGGAGGGACCCCAAAAAAGTAGTGCTTTTTTGGGAACCCGAAAGCCGGGATCTCGGGGAGACCCGCCGAGACTTCTTGTCCCGAGGTCCCGGCTTTCGCCGGGATGACGCGGTCGCGTGACCCATCCCGTCGTCCATATCTGGCGGCTTCTGAAGTGGGGTCGCGTCCTGGCCCGGCACGGGGCCCTGCGCGGGATCGAGCGAGACTCGAACACGCCGCTGCCCGTGCGCCGCCTCGCCCGAATAGCCCGCTTCGGCGCCCGGATTCCCCGTGTGCCCGCTTACGGCGAAGCGTTCGTCGAGCTCGGACCCGCGGCGATCAAGTTCGGTCAGGCGCTTGCGACCCGCCCCGACCTCGTCGGGGTGGAAGCGGCACGGGACCTCCAGCTGCTCCAGGACAGCCTCCCCCCGGCGCCGTTCGAGCAGGTTCGCAAGGCGATCGAGCTCGGGCTCGAGAAGCCGCTCGAAGAGATTTTCTCCGACATCGACCCGGAGCCGGTCGGCGCGGCCTCGATCGCGCAGGTCCACCGCGCCCATACGACCGACGGAAAGCTGGTCGCCGTCAAGGTCCTCAGGCCCAATATCGAGGAGGATTTCGCCCGGGCGCTCGATACCTATGCGTGGGCGGCAGCCCAGGTCGAGAATATGGGCGGCGAGGCGGCGCGCCTCAGGCCGAGGGCGGTCATCGCCTATTTCAAGCAGTGGACGGCGCGCGAGCTCGACCTTCGGCGGGAAGCCGCCTCCGCTTCGGAGCTTCGCGAGAAC
>DASVUW010000079.1:0-14715 GCA_036386845.1 Allosphingosinicella sp.
CATGCCCATGCCGTTGCAGACCCTCAGCCCGAGGTCGCGGCAGCGCCGAGCGAGCGAATCGGGCAGAGGCGCTCCGCCGCAGCCCCAGTGGCGGACTCGGCCGAGCGGCGCAGAGCCGAAGCGGGGATGATCGACCAGCGCCTGGTAGACGGTGGGCACCGCGAAGAAGGTGTCGACCCGTCTGGCTTCGAGCAATTCGACGATCGAATCGGCCTCGAAGCCCGGCAGGAGCAAGACCCGGCCGCCCTGCAGCAGGGTCGGCAGTGCGTGGAGGTTGATCCCGGCGGTGTGAAAATGGGGAAGGAAGCTCAGGGTCGTGTCGGACGCTCCGAGGCCGATGGCGGTCCCGATATTGACCAGGTTCGCGAGCGCCATCCGGTAGGTGTAGATCACCCCCTTGGGCCGCCCGGTCGTCCCCGACGTATAGAGCAGATACCAGATCCCGTCGGCCGGCCACAGGCCGCGCCCGGCGTGAGGCGGGGAGGACCCAAGCCTGCCTTCATAGTCGCCGTCGAGATCGAGCGCGGGCGGCGGCGCGGCGAGCCGGCGGACGGCCGCCGCGTCCTCGCCGCCGTGGAGGAGCAGCCTCGGTCCGCAATGGCCGAGCAAAGCGTCCAGCTCCGTCGGCGCCATCCGCCAGTTGAGCGGCACGAGGATCGCTCCGAGCCGGGCGCAGCCGAACAGGGCTTCGAAGAAGGCTAGGCGGTTGCGGGACAGGATCGCGACCCGGTCGCCCTCGCGCACTCCGCGCGCCTCGAGCAAACCGGCGGCGCGCGAGGCCCGTTCGTCGAGCGCCGCATAAGTGAGGCTTCGGCCCGTCGCGAGCTCCTCGAGCGCGATCGAATCCGGGGTCAGCTCGGCGCGGCGGGCGATCAGGTCGGGCAGGTCGGCGAGCATCACCTCTTCCTCAACCCCTCCGAGACCAGCTCAATCGCGATGTCGGCAACCTCCGCGGGGCTCAGATCCTCGTCCCACAACCCATAGCGCATTCCGAGGAAGACGCTCATCCCGATCAGCGCCCAGCCGCGCGCCTCGTCCTCGCGGGCGCCGTGCCCGCCGTCGGCGATCTCGCCGCGCTCCCGGGCTCCGGCGAGGTTTCGACGATAGGCGTCGGCGAAGGAGAGATAATGTTCGCGATAGACGTCGTGGGCGACGAACTGCGCCTCCTCGATGATCCGGTAGAGCTCGGGATGCTTCCGCGTGAAGGCGATGAACGCCTCGAGGCCGATCCGCTCCGCCGCGAGCCTGTCGGGAGCGCCCTTCACCGCCTCCGCGACATGGGCGCGCGTCGTCCGGCTCATGTCGAGGACGAGGGCCCGGAACACCTCCTCCTTGCTCTCGAAATAGGTGTAGAAGGTGCCCAGAGCCACTCCGGCGCGGCGGGTGATCCCGGTGATCGCGGCCTCGTGGAACCCGCGCTCGCCGAACTCGGCCGCCGCAGCCTCGATCAGCCGCCGAAGCGTCTTGCGGCCCCGGTCGGTGCGAGGCTCCTTGTCGCCATTGGCCGCCGTCGTCGCCATATCCTCTCCCCGGTCCGGAAGTTGAACCGGATTTCAGCTTTGCGCAAGGTCGGGCCCGCTCAGTCGCCTTTTCGGCCCGGCAGCGGAAGCAGATCGTGGCGGATGCTGACGAAGCGGGCCGCGAGGCGGATCTCGGCGAGGAAGAATGTGAGTTCGACGATCAGAAGCGCCATGGCGATGATGAAGAGCACGGCGATCGGGCGGGCAAAGGGGATCTGCGCCAGGTCGGCGACGAAGAGTATCGCGACCACCAGGCAAACGAACAGGGCGCTGGCTGTGCACGCGGTGATGGCGAGGTTCACGATCCGCATCCGGCGGATGATGACGAGCAGCTCCTCGCTGGCGCGCTCCCGGGTCGCTTCGTCGAACGAAAGGAAATCCCGCTCGAGGCTTCGGCCCCGGTCGACGACCCTGGCGAGACGCGAAGCAAGGACGTTCAATATCCCTGCGATCCCGGCGAGCAGGAAGACCGGCGCGATAGCCAGCTGGATGAGGTGGGCGATGGTCGAGACTGGAATGGCCTGGTCCATGGCCCGGCCTCATCTCCTAGGCACAGGGTGTCAAGGGCCGGCGGCCGGGCGGGCGGTGGAAATCAAGGCTCTTCGCGGCTGTTTCCGGCCTGCGTCCCCGCAGGTGGACAAGCCGCGAGCACACTCGCGACGAACAGGCTCTTGCCGTCGGTATAGGCCGCACGGTCGTCGGGGAAACGCGCGGCCAGATCCTGCTTCAGCGCCGCATATTCGAGGGCAAGCGCAGGATCGGAACGCAGGGCGTTCCGGAAGGCGAGCATGCGCGCCCACGCGTGCTCCCCGTGCGGAACGACGTGCAGGAGATGCGTCCGCGGGTCGCCTTTCCCGAAGACCTCGTGCCCCGGTACGCCCGCCCATGTGGCGTGCTCATACCCGATGCCGGCGAGAGCGCCTGCGATTGCAGCCACGTCGATCGGGACAGGTATGCCGATCAGGATGTCGATGATGGGCTTGGCCGGTATTCCCGGCACGCTCGTACTGCCGCAATGCTCGACGGAAGCGTGGAACGCGCCGAGCGCCACCGCGATCCGTGCGGCCTCCGAGTCGAACGCCTCCGTCCAGCGGGGGTCCGGCTTCTCCAGCCTTACCATCTTCTGACGCAGGCCGAGGCCGTACGGATCGGACATCGCGCGCTCCAGTCGAATGCTGCGCGAGTGCCTTAGTTTAGCAACACAGTCAACCACGGCGCTTGGGGATGAGCCAGGGCAAGCGCCCGCGCCAGCCACTCACGTTCGCCATAGGTGAGCTTCGAAACTGACCCGGCAAAGTCGAACTCATCCTTGGGTCGAGGATCCTTGGCCTTGAACAACAACACCGCGTGGGGACGGAGGTAAGGGATTCCGCCCTTTGAACAGCCGAGCATCTCCCGACGCGGCGCAGCTATGCGATGGTCTCTGCGGTAGACCCATTGCCATTCGTTTCCGGGATCCGTCATGACATCGAGCCGCCATTTCGCGGCCACCGGGTCCAGAACCCAGAATTGGTGTGCCGACACGGCCTCGCCCGGCCGGACTTGCGTAAGCCTGCCTCGGCTGGCCGCGTAGAAGACGTGATCGCTCAGACAGTCCGCAACCGCTCCCAGCGCGTCGGACGAAACGGCGATTTCGATGTCTCCGTGCGGTCGGGAGGGCCGATCCCGCCACAGGTCCAACGACCAGCCTCCCGCGATACCCCATGCCGCGGAACAAGGAGCAAGCCTTTCGGCGACCTCCGAAGGGCTCCACGGCTCCCACTGATCCTTTCCCGGGGTGCAAACTAAGCCCATTCATTGGATCTAACGCTCAAGCCGGCCGATGTCTGCTCCGGTGCTATTGCGGAGGTCGATGACCCACGCCGGGCTGCGAAAGCGCTTCCCTCCCGCTGCCCGCCGCCGCTATGGCGCGCCGACCATGTCCTCCGCCTCCGCCCGTTCGCGCTCCCGCTCCGCCGCGCGTCTCGCCGCCGTCCAGGCGCTCTACCAGCGCGAGATGGAGCAGACGCCCGTGCCCAAGCTGCTCCACGAATTCCACCATCACCGGCTCGGAGCGACGATCGAGGGGGTCGAATATGCCGATGCGGAAGTCGATTTCTTCGACGATCTGGTGAGCGGGGTTGCCGCCCGGGAAGCAGAGCTGGACCGGGCGATCGCCGCCCGGCTGACCCCGGACTGGCCCCTGGCCCGCCTCGACCGCCCGATGCGCCAGATCCTTCGCGCCGGCGCCTACGAGCTCGCCGCCCGGATCGACGTCCCGACCGGAAGCGTGATCTCCGAATATGTCGACGTGGCGAAGGCCTTTTACGGGCAGAAGGAGGCGGGCTTCGTCAACGGAATCCTCGACGCGGTGGCGAAGGACCTGCGGACCTAGGGGTCAAGCCCGGTCAGCTTCCTGCAATGTTCGCCGATCCAGCATGTCCCTCGCCCGATCCGGCTTGGGAATTGCCGATGATCGAAGCTCCCGCTCCAAGCCGAGGCCTGCCAGGCGCCGGACCTGCAAGATGGTGGCTCGCGGTCGCGTCCCCGTTCCTGGCGGCGGCGGCCCCCCCGCCGGCCGCGGACCTCGTGCTCGACGCCGGCACCGGGCCCTATGTCGAGGCGCTCATCAACGGCGTGCCGCTTCGGCTCCGGGTGGATTTCGATCACGGCCAATCCCTCACTCTCAATCCCGAAGCCGCGGCGCGGACGGGCCTCGGCAACGGCGAGGGGCGCTGGACCAATATCATTGGCCCGGTGCGGCTGCGCGGCCGATTCGCCGAGATTCCGGTGACCCTGGCGGGACAGGTAACTCAGGCGAAGGTGAACTGGCAGGAGGTGGACGTAGCGGCGGATGCCGATGGCATCGTCACTCCTTATCTGCTGCCCTTCGACCGAGTCACGCTGGTACGCCGGCCGGCCGGCGCCGGCGAGCGGGACATCGTCCTCGAGTCCAGGAGCCACTGGAATCACGGCATTCACGTGCCGGTGCGGCTCGGGAAGCGCCGGATCGCCGCTCGACTATCCTTCCACCATCCCCGAACCACCGCCGCGGCGGCCGCGGCGGCGGTAATCATTGAGGCTCAGGGCGGGACCCTGGAGGGCGCGAAGATCTTCGAAGAGATCGGTTACGGTGTAAAGCGGCCCGCGCGGTCGCTGCGGCTCGCGCGGCCCTTGCGGATCGGCGACCTGACCATAACCCGGCTGATGGCGCGGAGCGCCGATTATCGAGGCAAGCACAAGCTGGTTCTTCCGGGCGCCCCGGTAGCGAAAAGCGATATCCTGGTGACAGGGCGCCTGCCGTCGCAGGATCCGCTCTACCGTATCACGATCGGGCTCGACGTCCTCGAGCGGTGCTCTGCCGCCAGCTATGTGCGGGCAACCGGCGAAATCCGCCTGCGATGCGCCGCACCTTGAAGGTCAACGCTCAGCCCGGGCCGGCTTTCACGAAATCGACGAAGGCGCGCATCGGCGCCGTCAGATGCCTCCGGCTCGGATAATAGAGCCTCGGCCCAGAGAAGCTCGGCGACCATTCGGGCAGAAGCCGTTCGAGCCGCCCCTGGGCGATCAGCGGCTCGATGAGAGCGTCGAAGCCGTGGACGACGCCGAGGCCCGCCAGGGCCGCTGCCAGCTCCATGTCGATGCTGGTGGAGAGCAAAGGCCCGGGCGGCGCGATCTTGATCTCCTCGCCGTCCCGCTCGAACTCCCAGACCGATGTGACTCCGCTGGGGAAGAGGTGGCGGATGGCGGCATGGCCGAGCAGATCGCTCGGATGACCCGGCCGTCCCCGAGCCTCGAGATAGGCCGGAGCCGCGGCGGTAACGTAGCTTTGCCGGCGCGGGCCGAGCGGGATGGCGATCATGTCCTGCTCCAGCCGCTCGTCGTAGCGCACGCCGGCATCGAAGCCGGCGGCGAAGACGTCGACGAAGCTGTCTTCCGCCACCACCTCCAGCCTGACCCCCGGGAAGGCGGCCAGGAAGCGCGCGGCGATGGGCGGGAGCACCAGGCGGGCGACGATGCCCGGCACGTTCAGCCGCAGCGTTCCGGTGGGGCTGTCGCGATACAGGTTGAGGTCGTCGAGGGCGGAGGAGACTTCGTCCAGCGCCGGCCTGAGCCGGGCGAGCAACCCCAGCCCGGCCTCGGTAGGGGTGACGCTCCGGGTGGTCCGGTTGAGCAGCCGGACTCCCAGACGAGCCTCCAGCCGCCTTACCGCCTCGCTCAGCGAGGAGGGGGATACTCCGCGCCGCGCCGCCGCCCCGCGGAAGCTTCGAGCCCCGGCCACCGCTGCGAAAGCGTCAAGATCGGCGAGGTCGGCCTGAGCCATTGTACGAATTCCCGAACAGCCTGTGCCGAGCATAGCGGATTATCGCACGCCCGGCACCAGGCCATATCGCTTCCGAATGCGCGGGACCCTCCCTCCCCCGGCATGAAGGAGAAGCGACATGGAACAACGTCAACTCGGCCGCACCGGCCCCCTCGTCTCCGCACTCGGCCTCGGAACGATGGGCATGTCTTCGGGCATGTACGGCGACGCCGACCGCGCAGAAGGGATCGCCACTCTCCACTCCGCCATGGAGCGCGGAATCAGCCTGGTCGACACCGGCGACTTCTACGGAGTCGGCGACAACGAACTGCTGGTCGGCGAGGCTCTGAAGGGCCGCCGCGACCGGGCCGTGCTAAGCGTCAAGTTCGGGGCGATGCGCGATCCTTCCGGCGGATGGTGCGGAATCGACGGTCGTCCCGACGCGGTGAAGAACTTCCTCGCTTATTCGCTGCGCCGCCTAGGCACGGACCATGTCGATATCTACCGGCTCGCCCGGCTCGACCCGGCGGTTCCGATCGAGGACACGGTCGGCGCAGTCGCGGAGATGGTCCAGGCCGGCTATGTCCGCCACATCGGGCTCAGCGAGGTCGGCGCCGACACCTTGCGCCGGGCCGCGAGCGTTCACCCGATCAGCGACCTCCAGATCGAATATTCCCTGATTTCGCGCGGAATCGAAGAGGCTGTCCTGCCGGCGGCGCGCGAGCTGGGCATCGCGATCACCGCCTATGGCGTCCTCTCGCGCGGCCTGATCAGCGGCCACTGGAGCGCCGATCGCGGCGGCGAGCGCGATTTCCGGGCCATGAGCCCCCGCTTCCAGGCAGGGAATGTCGAGCACAACCTCGCTTTGGTCGAGCGGCTGCGGTCGATCGCCACCGCCGAAGGGATGAGCGTGGCCCAGCTCGCCATCGCCTGGATGCTCGCCCGCGGCAGCGACATCGTCCCGCTGGTCGGGGCCCGCCGGCGCGACCGGCTTGACGAAGCATTGGGCGCCCTCGGGTCGCGGCTCTCCGCAGACACGCTGGCGGCGATCGAAGTGGCGCTTCCCCCCGGTGCGGCCGCAGGCGAGCGCTACCCGGCCGCACAGATGGCGCATCTCGACAGCGAACGCCGCTAGGCTAAGGAAGTCGGGTGAGCCCGGAACCCGCCTTCATCGACTCGCTTCGGGCGCTGGCGACCCATGAAGGGGCGCGAGGGCTGCTCGACGACGCGGCGGTCCTGGCCCTGGGCGGCCGCACCCTTGTCCTCACCCACGACATGCTGGTCGAAGGGGTCCATTACCTCCCGGAGGACCCGGCCGGAGACGTTGCCTGGAAGCTCCTGGCGGTGAACCTCTCCGACCTGGCGGCAAAGGGCGCGCGGCCGGTGGGGGTCTTGCTCGGCTACAGCCTTGGGGAGAGTGAATGGGACGAAGCGTTCGTGGCCGGGCTGGCAACCGCTCTCGCCGCTTTCGGACTGCCGCTGCTCGGCGGCGATACCGTCCGGGGCAATGGCTCGCGCACCCTGGCTCTGACGGCCATAGGCGAGGCGGAGGGCCCGGTGCCCTCCCGGGCCGGCGGGCGGGCGGGCGACCATCTCTGGGTGAGCGGGACGATCGGCGACGCCGGCGCCGGACTGGCCGGCCTCAGGAGCGGGATTGCCTGCGATCGGGAGCTGGTCGAACGCTACCGCAACCCGCGGCCGCGGCTGGAGGCGGGGCATAGACTGGCCCCTCTCGTCGGAGCGATGATGGACGTGTCCGACGGACTGCTGATCGATGCCTCGCGGATTGCCGAAGCCAGCTCCGTGGCCGCCGAGATCAACCTGGCCTCGCTGCCGCTGTCGGCAGCGGTCATCGCCGCCTCGGGAGACGGACAGGGTACGCGAATGGCCGCGGCGACGGCCGGCGACGATTACGAGCTGCTGTTCGCGGCGGCGCCAGGCCGGGCCCCGGAGATCCTCGCTCTGCAAGAGGAGCTCGGCCTGCCCTTCAGCCGGATCGGCAGCCTGGTCGAAGGCTCCGGCCTCCGCCTGACCCATGCGGGCGAGCCCGTGCCGCTCCCGCCGTCGCTCGGCTGGGTACATTACTGAACTGAGGTTGAATCCTTGTCCCAAGCCCCCTAAAGGGCGCGGCACATCCGGGCGCGTCCGCGCCGGGGCCGTTGCCCTGCCCGGCTCAAGCATCAAAGGGGAAGGAATCTTCAATGGAAGTCGTGCTCATTGCCATAGCCTGCGGAATAGTCGCAGTGCTCTACGGCATCCTCACCAGCCTCCAGGTGCTGAAATCCCCGGCCGGCAATGAGCGCATGGTCGCGGTCGCCACCGCCATCCAGGAAGGCGCAAACGCCTATCTTCGTCGGCAGTATATCACGATTGCCGTCGTCGGAATCGTCGTGGCCGCCTTGGTCTTCTTGTTCCTCGGACCCATCGAAGCCGCGGGCTTCGTCATCGGCGCCCTCCTCTCCGGCGCCGCCGGCTTCATCGGGATGAACATCTCGGTCCGGGCCAACGTCCGCACCGCGGAGGCCGCCCGCACCAGCCTCCAGCGCGGCCTTACCGTCGCCTTCCGGGCGGGCGCCATCACCGGAATGCTGGTCGCCGGCCTCGCCCTTCTCGCCATCTCGGTCTTCTTCTACTTCCTGGTCGACGTCGCGGACTACGCTCCGAACGACCGCCAGGTCGTCGACGCGCTCGTCGCGCTCGCCTTCGGCGCTTCGCTCATCTCCATCTTCGCCCGTCTGGGCGGCGGAATCTTCACCAAGGCGGCGGACGTCGGCGCCGACCTCGTCGGCAAGGTCGAGGCCGGAATACCGGAGGACGATCCCCGCAACCCGGCCGTCATCGCGGACAATGTCGGCGACAATGTCGGCGACTGCGCCGGAATGGCCGCCGACCTGTTCGAGACCTATGTCGTCACCGTCGGCGCCACCATGGTCCTGATCGCGCTCCTCGTGAGCGCCCCGGCCGAGCAGATGCTGGCGCTGATGAGCCTTCCGCTGATCATCGGCGGAGTCTGCATCCTGACCTCGATCATCGGCACCTATCTCGTCCGCCTCGGCTCCAAGCAGTCGATCATGGGCGCCCTCTACAAGGGCTTCTGGACGACCGCCGCGCTCTCGATCCCGGCCATCTTCTACGTCATGTGGCAGACTCTGGGCGGCGACATGAACGCGGTCATCGGCGGCCCCGCCGAAGCGGCCGGAGCCGACGTCGCGGCCGATGTCGCTCGCGGAGCGGTGGGCGGCGGCTTCACCGGAATGGATCTCTTCTGGTGCTCGCTGGTCGGCCTCGCCGTCACCGGGCTCATCGTCTGGATCACCGAATATTATACCGGCACCAACTACCGGCCGGTCCGCTCGATCGCCAAGGCCTCGCAGACCGGCCACGGCACCAACGTCATCCAGGGCCTTGCGATCAGCCTCGAATCGACGGCGCTCCCGACCCTCGTCATCTGCGTCGGGATCATCGTCTCCTACCAGCTGGCCGGCCTGATCGGGATCGCCTTCGCCGCGACCGCCATGCTCGCACTCGCCGGGATGGTCGTCGCCCTCGACGCCTACGGCCCCGTCACCGACAATGCCGGCGGAATCGCCGAGATGGCGGGGATGGAGGAGGACGTGCGCACGCGCACCGACGCCCTCGACGCGGTCGGCAACACCACCAAGGCGGTGACCAAGGGCTATGCCATCGGCTCCGCCGCTCTCGGCGCCCTGGTCCTGTTCGGGGCCTACACGACCGACCTTGAACATTATGCCGCCGAGCTCGGGATCGGGGCGGACGGAATCGATTTCTCCCTGTCCAACCCGTACGTCGTCGTCGGCCTTCTGCTCGGAGCGCTGCTTCCCTATTTGTTCGGAGCGATGGGGATGACCGCCGTCGGCCGCGCCGCCGGCAACGTCGTTCTCGACGTCCGCGAGCAGTTCCGCTCGAACCCGGGAATCATGGACGGCACTTCGAGGCCGAATTACGCCCGCACCGTCGACCTCGTCACCAAGGCGGCGATCAAGGAGATGATCGTCCCGTCGCTGCTTCCGGTGCTGACCCCGATCGTCGTCTATTTCGCGATAGCCGCGATCGCCGGCAAGGAGCAGGGCTTCGCAGCGCTGGGCGCTCTTCTCCTCGGCGTGATAGTCTCGGGCCTGTTCGTCGCCATCTCGATGACCTCGGGCGGCGGCGCGTGGGACAATGCCAAGAAGTACATTGAGGACGGCAATTACGGCGGCAAGGGCTCGGAAGCCCACAAGGCCGCGGTCACCGGCGACACGGTGGGCGATCCGTACAAGGACACGGCCGGTCCGGCGGTGAACCCGATGATCAAGATCACCAACATCGTCGCTTTGCTGCTCTTGGCGGCGCTGGCGGGCGGCGGCGCCTGATCCTCGACGGCCTGCCGACCGAAAGAGCCCCGCCCGGAGCAATCCGGGCGGGGTTTTTCGTGGCCGATCCCGCTCCCAGCATCCTGTCCGGATTCGGACGCGGGTATGCTCGACAGCGTCCGCCAATTGTCGGTGAAAATTCCCAATAGTTGAAACGAAGATTTCGACTCCCGCTACAGGACGAAGTCAAAAGTGGCGGATTTCCGCCATTTCTTCCACTTGGCACACTCTCTGCAATATCTCCGGCATGGCCGACGGATGGTCCGGACGGCCGAATTCAGGGAGACTTAAAATGACCTTCAACCTCAACAGCCTGCAGCAAATCGCGGTTTCCGCCATCGGCGCCATCTTCACCGCGACCTTGTTCGTTTCCGCCGCCGTCGGCCCGGCCGCTCAGATCATCTGAGCGTCCGGCCCGCGGAGAAACAACGCAACTAATCGCCACAGATCGCCATTAATCGCGAGCAATCGCCACAATAGTGAAGGAAAGGCGCCATGAACGGTCCTTTCACCCTCGACAAAGCCAATGGCAAATTGATGGGCGTCTGCGCCGGCCTCGCCGACTCGATCGGAGCCGACGCGACGCTCATCCGCCTGGCCGCGGTCCTCAGCGTCCTCGTTCTGGGCCCGGTCGCGATCCTGCTCTACCTCGTCGCCGGCTGGGTCGCGCCGGAGCGCTGATCCAGGCGGCCGGCCTCCGCCCGGGCAGGCGCCTGCCGGCCCGGCAAGACCGATCCCTCCTAGGATTCCTCGAGCAGCAGCCGGGCGTTGATCGTCGGATTGCCCGCGCTCGAGAGCGCGAAGGCGCCCATCCTCCCCTCGCTGCCTGAGCGTTGCTCTTCACGCCTTGATAGGTCTGAAAGGTCGAAGCCTTGAGCGTTCATGCAGGCGATCTCGCCGGAATCGAAGAAGCCGCGGATGTCGCCGGTCCAGGTCGGGTTTGGGACGGCGGGATCGTTGACGGTCGGATCGGTCATTTCGGAGCCCCCCCCAGCGCTGGGCTGAAGGCATCACGGATCGGCGGTACCGTCAACCGGATGCATCCATTCCGGATGCTTTCGCGAGCCCGCGAAAAATCGCCGCTCCCGCCGTGGGCTCGGAGTGTCTCGGCTGAGTCACATTTGGTCCGATCATGCGACCTGAGAGGGTGACGACGGGCGAGTTTGCGGCTACCGACGCTCCTGGGAGGATTCAATCGATGGAAGGTCTGGAGCTGGGCACGGTGGTCCTGGTGTCATCGCTCGTGGTCGGGGCTCTTGCGCTTCCGATAACGGCGATCACGATCCATCAGCGGCGCCGGCGCTCCTTCGAGAAGCGTGCGGCCGTCCGCCGCAAGGACAAGATCCAGCTTTGAGTCCGCCTCGCGGCTTCGAAAATCGTCGCAAAGAGGGTTGAGGGCGGCCGCCCAAAAAAATTTGCGGCTCCGTTCGCCGACGCTTCCGAACGGCTCGTCGCCGCAGATTTCCGCGCTTTTCCCGGCCTCCGGCGAGGGGCGAAAGGGCCGTAGCGCCGGTCCGTTCATGTTAACGCCATGAAACTCTTCAGACTTGTCGGTCGTTAGGGCCGCAAGTGTGTGAAAAGGGAGCCAAAGTAATGGCGACGAGTATCCTCGAGGCGCGTGGCGGCTGCATCATCCCCCAGGCGGATCAGCGCGGTTATCATATCGTCTATCGCGAGCATGAGACGAACTATTGTCCCGGCTGCGGCCGGACTCATTGGTATATCGGCCGGTCGATGGCGGAGTGCGCTTTCTGCACGACCGCTCTGCCGCTCGAGAACGCTCCGATGATCGCCGGCGGCGCCATCGTCCGCACCATTCGCCGGCCGGTGTTCGGCAACGAGCAGGCCTACGCGGCCTGATCGATCTGGCGGCGCCCAGTCGGCAGCCGCGTCGCGCCGGCCTTATCATTCCTACGCGAGGGGCCGGCGCGGAAGTTGACGTGAAAGGGACGGCCCGTCGGCCGTCCCTTTTTTCGTCGTCCTGGCTCCATTCCCCTCCCTGGAAGGGTGGGGTTGGGGGTGGGTAGGCGAGCGTAGCGAGACTTCCCTCTGACTCGGAGTTTCGGCCGCCTTCGGCGGACCCACCCCCGGCCACTCCCTTCCAGGGAGGGGAGTGGAGCCGGGATGCGCCTTACGGCGTCGCCTTCCTCACCGGAACCTGGGCGTTGCAGATGTCGACGCCGCCCGCGGGGCGCTGGAAGAACTCTCCGCCGCGATTGGCGCGGCCCGTGACAAATTGGCTGAAGGCCATGGTATCGGAGCGCATCGCCTCGAAAGCCGGACGTTCGGCAGCCGGCAGGTCGGCGGCGAGCCGGGCCCGGGCGATGCCGATATGCTGCGCGGGCTCCTTGTAGAAGCCCAGCGCCTCGGTGCCGCGCGGACGGGCGGAGAGCAGCGCCATGCCTTCGACGACCCGGCCGATGAGCGCGATGTTGAGATCGAGGTGCCGGGGCGCGTGGCCGATCACGGCGTAGAGCTCGCCGCCGGTGCCGGTGTCCGGCGCGAGGTCCCGCCCCACCCCGACATAGGAATAGCAATGCGTGAGCCAGGCCCGCCCCTCCTCCGGATCGTAGCCGAGCGGCCAGCCGTTCGAATGGCCGACCATCGGCGCATAGCTGTCCGGGAAGCCCAACGGCCGCACTTCGAGCCCGGCGAGCGGGCGGTGATATTCGTGCGGCGGCTGGCGGACCACTCCGGAGGGAAGCTCGGTCTTGGAATCGCCATTGCCCCATTGGGAGACGTAATTGTCCTGGACCCGGTAAATGGACGCATTGTCCCACCAGCGCGCTTTGGCGAAGGCGCGGACGTTGGCGACGTGGACGGGCGCGAAATCGGGCGCGAGCTCGATGACGACCCGTCCGCCCTCCTTCAGGTCGATGACGAGCAGATTGGAAGGGTCGACCGGCCGCCAGGCCTCGGCCGGCGACTCCTGGACCACCTTGTTGGGGTCCGGCGCGTCGACCACCGGCGCGGGACGCCAGAAGGAGTAGCGGGCGTTGGCGGCCGGCTCGGACGCCGGCTCTCCTTCATCGGTCGCGCAACCGGCGAGGCAGGAGGCGGCGAGGGCGGCGAACAGGGTTTGGCGCATCGTTCTTCCTCCAGGTCGGCGCTTTCCTGACCCAAGCCCGTCCGCGGAGCAAGCCGTGACTCGAAAGCCACAGGAAGCCAAGCATCTGACTTTTATTTGTAATGGTGCGGAACCGTACGCTTAGGGCCGCCTTTTAACTCAGGTTATGCATGGGCGGGTTGCGCCCCCGGGGAGGGTCGAAAAAGAGCTTCATGACCGATTCCAACCTTCTTGCCGGACTTCAGACTGCCTTTGCCTCCCTCGACCCCGAGCCGCTGCTCGCAGCGCCTCCGGCGCTGATCGAGTTCCTGCCGATCGCCGCCTTCGCCTGCGACGCCTCCGGGCGGATCCGCTGGTTCAACGCCCGGGCCGCCGGGCTGTGGGGCCGCTCGCCCGAGATCGGCGAGAAGGCCGAGCGGCTCACCGAGTCGAACAAGGTCTATGGGATTGACGGCGCCGTCGTCTCGGACGGCGAGAGCCCGCTGGCCGAGGCCCTGCGCACCGGCGAGAGCGTCGAAGGCCGGACGGTGGCGGTCGAGCGGCCGGACGGCAGCCGGATCGCCGCGATGGTCCACATCACGGCGCTTCGGGATTCCGGCCGGAACATCGTCGGCGCGATCGCCTGCTTCCACGACGTCACCGAGAAGATCCGCGAAGACCGGGCCGCGCGCGAGAGCGAGCGGCGGCTTCGCGACATTCTCGATGCGCTCCCGGTCGCCCTCTATACGACCGACGCCGAGGGCCGGATCACCTATTACAACGAGGCCGCGGTCGAGATGTCGGGCCGCCGGCCCACGCTCGGCGACGACAAATGGTGCGTGAGCTGGAAGCTGTTCCACCCCGACGGGTCGCCGCTGGCGCATGACGAGTGCCCGATGGCGGTCGCGCTCGAGGAGCAGCGCCCGGTGCGCGGCGCCGAAGCGGTGGCCGAACGTCCCGACGGAAGCCGCGTCCCTTTCATCCCCTATCCGACGCCCCTGTTCGACCCGGCGGGAGCGATGGCCGGCGCGGTGAACGTGCTCGTCGACATCGGCCACCGCAAGGAGGCCGAGACCCGGCAGCGGCTGCTGTTCGCCGAGCTCAACCACCGCATCAAGAACAACATGCAGATGCTCTACGCACTGCTTGCCGCGGCCCGGCGCGAGACCGACAGCGACGATGCCCGCCTGGCGCTCGACGAGGCGTCGCGGCGGGTGGCGGCGATGGCGGCGGCCCAGACCGCGCTCTACCAGTCCGACAATCTCGATTGCTTCGACAGCGCCGCCTTCATGACCTCGGTGTGCGAGGCGGCGGCCGGCAGCTTCGGCGACAAGGTCCGGCTCGATCTCCATTGCATTCCGGGCAGGCTCGCCAACGACATGGCGGTGCCGCTCGCACTCATCCTCAACGAGCTTGTCGGCAACGCCGCCAAACATGGCGCCGACTCCGACGGGCGGGCGGCGATCCGGGTGGCCCTGACCGGGACTGACGGCC
>DASVUW010000080.1:0-2923 GCA_036386845.1 Allosphingosinicella sp.
CGCGGCGGCCCTCCTTCAGCAATTGATAGCCGTGCGCGCGCCAGGCTTCGGGGGGAGCGTCGGCGTGGCGGACGGCCGCGGCATAGCTTTGCGCGGCGCGCTCCGAGTCCCCCTGGCCGGACTTCAAGCGCCAGACCTCCCCTTCGTAATAGCGAAGAAGGCCGTTCCAGCCGTCCTGGGCGAGGTTCCGGATGACGTAGAGGCTGGCGCCCGGATCGTTGAGCTTCACCTGGTCGTCGAGCAGGGTCTTGCGATGGTCGCCCAGGGCTCGAAGATAGCGGTCGCGGCCGCGTTCGGTGGTTCGGGCGGTCGTCACTTCCCGGGCGGAGGCTCGAAGGTCGACCATCCGGGTCTCCGGCGCAGGGTGGGTTTCGAGCAGCGAATAGCGGCGGCGGTAGCGCTTGCGCCGCATCGCCGCGCTCGCTTTGCTTTCCTCGATCAGTTGCTGCCAGGTTTCCGGCATGGCCGCCGGATCGTAGCCGGCCTCGCTGATCTGGAGGAGGCCGATCGCGTCCGCCTCGGCCTCCAGCTCGCGGCTGTAGGACAGGAGGGAGAGGATGGTCCCGAACTGGGCGAGCTGGACGATGTCGCCGGCGTAGAAGCCCCCCGCCGCCCCGCCGACCCCCGCGCCCATGGCGAGGAAGTTCAAAGCGGCGGTCTTGCGCTTCATGTCGCGCCAGATCCTTATCTGGTGGCGGCGAAGGAAATGGCCGGCCTCGTGGGCGATGACGCCCGAGAGCTGGGCCTCGTCCCGCATCCGAAGCAGGAGGCCGGTGAAGACGACCATGAAGCCGGTCGGCGCCATGAAGGCGTTAAACTCGGGGATATGGGCGATGTAGACCCGCAAGTCCTTTGCCGCCGGGCCTCCGACGCGCTCGGCGAGGCCGCCGAGATAGGCGGCGAGCTTCGGGTCCTTGAGGAGCAGGTTCGAGCCTGCAATCTCCTGCTCGACCCGCTCATATTGCTGCCACATGCCCTGCTCGTCCTTGGCGGTGGGGCGGTGGCCGGGGCCGATCAGCGGCTTCATGGAGCGCGGCGGGATCCGGGCCTCGGCGGCGCCCACGGTGCCTAGGCAGCAGGCGCAGCCGAAGGCGCCGAGTACGGAGCGGCGGGTGAGGGCGACGCTCACTGCCGGGCCCTGACGAGCCGGCCGGCCTTCATCCGCCCGAGCAGCCGCTCCACCATCTGGGCCGCGCCCTCGGGCGTCCTGATGTCGCCGAAGCCGACTCCGGGCATCATGCTCTGGGTCTGGAGGACGTTGAACCAGGCGACCTCGCCGGTCCGGAGGTCGACGAGCGAGGCGTAGGCCGATTGGCCGCCGCCGCCCTGGGGCGCGCAGAAGCCGACGAAGCAGCCGGCGATCCCGAGCACCTGGAGCGCGACCCGGCCGGTCGAGGCGAAGCTGTCCTCGGCGTGGAGGAACAAAGCATAGTCCATCCCGGTCGCCCTGCCGAACTTCACCGCCTCCTCGCCGAGAGTCCAGTCGATTCCGCGACGGCGCTTGGTCGGGAGCTCGGCGCCGAGATATTTGTGGAGTGCGATCGAATTGCCGACGGCGGCGTGGAGCCGTTCGAGGTCGGCAACGGTCTGCTCGTCCACTCCGGCGATCCCGCCGCGGGTTTCGAGTATCCGCGTCTTGCCGCCGCGGCCCGCCTGCTGCTCGGCCAGCGCCTTCAGGAGGTTGGCCCGGGCCTTCTCGGTCCAGTCGGCCCTCGGTTCGACCAGCCCGCCGGCGGTGACGAGGCCGACGGTGACGTCGGGCCGCATCACGATCAGGCTGTAATCGCCCTGCGGCGGCTCGAACTCGACATCGGCGATCTGGCGGGTCTGCACGCAGGCGGAGAGGGCGAGCGAGGTGGAGGCAAGCAGTACGAGCGGGCCGCGAAGCATATACTTGCTCCTCGAGAGCGGGACGGCATGACGGGAAAAACCACCGTCCCTGAACGACTTGCAGCCAACGCTTCGGTTGCGCGGGCGTTCCGATTCATCCTCCCCATCGAAGATGGGGAGGGGGACCAAACGTAGCTTGGTGGAGGGGTAACGACGCAGGCCTGCGCGAGCTACCCCTCCACCACCCTTCGGGTGGTCCCCCTCCCCATGCGGCTGCATGGGGAGGATGATTCGCCAGCCATTGACAGACCCAGGCTCAACCGAAAGGCCGTCCCGATGACCCTCACCCTCTATTACCACCCCTTCTCGTCCTTCTGTCAGAAGGTGCTCGTCGCCCTCTACGAGCGCGAGGTTCCGTTCGAGAGGGCGGTCGTGAATCCCGCCGACCCCGCGCAGAAGGCGGCGTTCGAGCGGCTGTGGCCGATGGGCAAGTTTCCGGTACTGCGCGACGAGGCACGAGGCGCAACGGTTCCCGAATCGAGCCTGATCGTCGAATATCTCGACCGGGCTCATCCCGGCGCGCCGCCGATGATGCCCGGCGATTCGAAAGAGGCGCTGAAGACTCGGCTGTGGGACCGCTTCTTCGACCATTATGTCGAGCATCCGCTTCAAAAGGTGGTGGGCGACGCCCTGAGGCCTGAAGGCGCCCGCGATCCGCACGGCGTGGAGGAAGCCAAGGCCGTGCTTGGACGCGCTTACGATCTGCTGGAGACTTCGCTTGGGGACGAAAGGCCGTGGATTGCGGGCGGCGGCTTCACCCTGGCCGACTGCGGCGCGGCGCCCGCCTTGTTCTACGCCAACATGGTCCGGCCGTTCGCGGGGCGTCCGAGGCTAGAGGCTTATTACGGACGGTTGCGGGCCCGGCCTTCCTTCGCTCGGGCCGTCGACGAGGCCCGGGAGTTCCGGCCTTACTTCCCGTTGCCCTGGCCGGAGGGCTGGGACTGAGATCCGTCGCCCCAGCGAAGGCTGGGGCCGCTGGGGGGTGAAACAAACGCCACAGGCTTCACCCGCCGGGGCCCCAGCCTTCGCTGGG
>DASVUW010000081.1:0-2397 GCA_036386845.1 Allosphingosinicella sp.
GGCCCAGGCCCAGCATGCGGTCCGCGAGCTCGCCGACCAGCTCAAGAAGGAAGGCGTGACCGTCAAATACGCCATCCACCCGGTCGCCGGCCGGATGCCCGGCCATATGAACGTGCTGCTCGCCGAGGCGAACGTCCCCTATGACGAGGTGTTCGAGCTGGAGGACGTCAACTCCGAATTCGCCCGGACCGACATCGCCTTCGTCATCGGCGCCAACGACGTCACCAACCCGGCCGCCAAGACCGACAAGACCTCGCCCATCTACGGAATGCCGGTGCTCGACGTCGAGAAGGCCAAGACCGTCCTGTTCATCAAGCGCTCGATGGGCGGCGTGGGCTATGCCGGCGTCGACAACGATCTCTTCTACCGCGACAACACGATGATGCTTCTCGGCGACGCCAAGAAGATGACCGAAGAGATCGTGAAGTCGCTGGGGTGACTTCGTCGGCCTTTGCATAAGTCGCCGGGTGTCAGCCCCTCCCCTTCAGGGCAGGGGTGGGGTGGGGGTTGTCTGCTCGCCTCGCCGACGTCGTCGGCCAGTCTCCCCCACATTCCCCACCCCAACCCCTCCCCTGAAGGGGAGGGGCTTTGCCTCCGCCGCGCGCTTCGCAAGAATTATCAAAGGTCCCGGCCTTCGCCGGGATGACGGATCCTTTCGGCGCAAAAGCCGAATCGCTCGCCTGAAAGCCCTTCCTTCCCCCGCCGCGGCCACTATGGGTCCCGGCATGCGCAAATTAGGGATGATCGGCGGGACGAGCTGGTTCTCGACCGCCATGTATTACGAGCAGATCAACAAGGCGGTGGCGAAGGCCAAGGGCGGGCTGAGCTCGGCTCCGCTCGTCATGGAGAGCCTCGACCTCGCCCCGGTGGCCGCGCTCGAGCTTGCCGGCCAGTGGGACGAGGTCGGCGAGATCGTCGCCGCCGCCGCGGCGCGGCTGGAGGGTGCGGGGGCCGAGGCGCTGATCCTGTGCAGCAACACCACGCACAAGGTGGCGCCCGCGGTCGAGGCTAAGGTGAAGGTCCCTTTGCTCCACATCGCCGACGCCACTGCCGACCGGCTGGCCAGCGACGGAGTCCGCAAGGCGGGCCTGATCGGCACCCGGTTCACGATGGGCGAAAACTTCTTCCGCGACCGGATCGCGGCCAGGGGGATCGAGCTCGCCTTGCCGGACCCGGCCATGGCGGAGCAGATCGACCGGATCATCTTCGAGGAGCTGGCCAAGGGGCAGGTAAGCCGCAATTCCCAGCGGCTGCTCAAGACCTGCGTCACCGAAATGGGCAAGGCGCGGCAGCAGGCCGTGATCCTGGGCTGCACCGAGCTGGTTCTGCTCGTGGACCCGGGCGCGAACGTCATCCCTGTCTACGACACGACCGCGATCCACGCCGCGGCGGCCGCTCGCTGGATATTGGAGGAAGTTTAATCCGAAACGGAGCAAATTCGCCGACAGAAAAGGCGCTGTCCGGAGACTGAACCGGATTGGGCCGCGGCAGGCATCCGCTTTTTTTGGGGGCGTCTGCGAGATTCAGGAGCGAATTTGAATATCCGGCTTTTGCATTTAACTGCAATCCGTCGACTCTTTTCCTCCATTATGGATCATTGTGGGCCTGCAATCGATCCGGAACGGCGGCAATCTCGCACCCGGGCGAGCAGATCGGGGCGAGGATGGCGACGGCAATGAGTCCGGAGGTCGACAAGGCCCGGGCCACGGTTCGGCTGCAGCAGCTGAGCGAGGAGGTCGGACGGATAGCGGACGTGCTTGCGGCCCTGTCCGAGCACGAGGCCGCGGCGGCGGCGATGGCGGCGGTCGGCGGCCCCGGAAATGGCGAGGAAGAGGCCCTGGATCCCGGGTTCATCCGCTCCATCATCCGAGTCCGCCGGCTTCGGGACCATTTCTTCAAGGGTGACCTGTTCGCCGATCCCGCCTGGGACATGCTGCTCGACCTGATGGCGGCGCGGGTCGAAAGGCAGCGGGTTGCGGTTTCGAGCCTTTGCATCGCCGCCGCCGTTCCTCCGACAACGGCGCTCAGGTGGATCAAGAGCCTGTGCGACCAGGGTCTGTTCGTTCGGGTCGCGGATCCGGAGGACGGCCGGCGCGTATTCATCGAGCTGTCCGGCGAGACCGCCGCGCGGATGGAAGCCTATCTGAAATCGGCCCAGCGCGTCAGCCCGATCATGGTCTGAGCGCGGGCCCGAGCGCGGACTTGTGCGGCCGCGGCGGCGGTGGCAGAGGCGGCCCGGAGCGGGCGCTTAGCTCAGTTGGTAGAGCGCTTCCTTTACACGGAAGATGTCGGCGGTTCGAGCCCGTCAGCGCCCACCAGACCGCTCTTTGCCGCCAAACGCCAACTATCGCCATGCGCCGCTGAAACGATGGCGCTCCCGCTTCGTTCGCATGACGA
>DASVUW010000082.1:0-5325 GCA_036386845.1 Allosphingosinicella sp.
CCCAGCCCTGGACGCGCTCGTAGATCGGGTTGATCATCACCGTCGACAAGGCCGCCCCGACGATCGGAGCGATCGAGCCTGCGTCGCGGCCGAAGAAGCGAAGGATCACCTCCTTCACGCCCTCCATCGTCGCGGCGAAGATTCCGGCGAGGATGAGCGCGATGAGGGCGAAGGACGCCGAGCGGCTGATCGCCACCTCGGCGTCGTAGAGCCGGTAGCGAAGCAGAGCGACGAGCAGGCCCGCCTGGAGCAGCAGAAAGGCGAGGCCGAAAGCGAATCCGGCGGCGACTTCGAGCGAGAGCTGCTGGGCGAGGCTGGGCGCCCCGGCCTTGAGGATATCCGCGGTGATCGAGACCCCGAGGGAGAAGACGTAGCCGGAAAAGCCGAACACCGCCCATTTGAGCTGCTGACGCTCGTCGCCCGATGCGCTCCGAAGCCGCCACAGGAAAAGGAGGACGGACGCGGCCATCGCCGCGATCAGCATCGCCCGGTAGAAGTCGCCTTCCAGGAAGAGGAGCAAGGGCAGGGCGGCCAGCACCGCGATCGTGATCCGGGGTGAAAGCCGGCCGTGCGGGAAGAGCAGGATTCCGCCGATCAGGAAGATGTTGGCAAGATCGTAGAGCACCTGGTGGACGCCCACCGGTACGTGGGCGACCAGCGCGAGGAAGGTCGCGGAAGGCTGCTCGGCCGCCATGGTGAGGAGGATGGCGAGCGAGACGAGCGAGCTTACGACGTCCTCGCGCTTGCGCTTGTAGAGCAGCCAGGCGGACATCAGCAGGAAGGGATATGTGAGCAGGTGGAGAAGGTCGATGACGCTGAGCAGGCGGCCGGGCACTCCGAGGGACCGAGCGCCCTGCTCGATATGCATTTCGCCGGTCCGAAGGGCGACCTCCCGCTCGCGCCCGTCGGCGGAGCGCAGCCGAAGCATCAGCTCGCGGTCCTCGGTCCCGTTCAGAAGGTCGTTGAACAGCAATTGATCGGTCTCGTTGCCGGCGCCCGCCGGATGAGCCGGGGCGCCCGCCATCGCGACTTGCGGCGAGACCGGGATCGTGTCGATCGCGACGATGTCGTCGCCGGCCCGGATCCCGGCCGAGGCTGCGGCGGGGCCGACCGGGAATCGGATCCGGGTCAGGTCGTTCTCGGCGAGGGCGATCCCGGCCCGGCTCCCGGCGACGAGACCGCTGTTTCGCCCCGCTTCGGCGAGCCGATGCCAGGTGCCCGCGACCGGCCCGACGAGAGCGATCGCAAAGGCCGCGAACCAGACGATTCGGAAAACGAAGAAGCCGCGCGGACTGAAGTCGGGAATTCGGCCGGGCAGCCTCAGCCTGAAGCGCGTGGCGGGCGGAGCGCTCTCGGACGCGATATCGATTGCCATCCCCGCGGGCGCCCCAGCTGCAACGATCCTTCAGGGGTGGATAGCATGGCGCGGGGCGGCGGCCATCGGGAAAAATCACCAGCCCTGGCCCCCATTTTCCGAACTTGTTCCAGCATCCGGGAAGGGGCGATGCGGCGCGGTAGGACGATACTGAGTCCCTTCGGCCGCCTCCTCCGAAACGCCGGGACAATCGCCGCATTGGATTGACAAGCACTCGCCGTGGACAGTCAATGATCCCCATGATCGACGAACAATTGGGCCGGCTTCTCGACGATGAGGATTTTTGGGAAATCCAGAACAGGGTTTCCCGCTTCAATCTTTTCGAGGCAATCGGCGCTGTCCATGGCGAATTGCGTCATTCCAATTTCCTCGCATATTTGCTCTCCCCGAGCCGCCCCCATGGGTTCGGGGCTCGACCTCTGGAGCTGGTGCTGAGGCGCGTGCTTGAGACGATCCCATCCGCCGACCGTCCGGTCAGCACTCTGGAGCTTCTCGTCGGCGACCTCGATGACGCAATCGTCCATCGTGAACGGGACAGCATTGACCTGCTGGTTGAGATCGACGCACTCGACCTCGTCGTTCTGCTTGAGAACAAGGTTCGGGCCAAGGCCGGCGACGGGCAGCTTGCCCGTTACCGCGAGCTACTGAACATCCGCTATCCCGGACGCCGCAAGCTGCTCATATTCCTCACTCCCGAGGGCCAAGCTCCCGACGACCCGGCCTATGTAGCGCTAAGCTACGCGTCTCTTGCCGACATGCTCGCCAAGCTGGCCCCGCACGACGCGCCGGCGCAAGCAAGCGAGCTTATTGTCCGGCATTATGTCGACATGTTGAGGAGAAATATCGTGGAGGATGCGCACCTCAGGTCCCTTGCGGCGAAGCTGTACGAGCGTCATGCGGAGGCCCTGGACTTCATCTTCGTCAGCCGGCCGCGCACGGCGGGTCTGGTCGAGGTCGTCACTCAACACGTGCGGGCGGTCCAAGGCCTGACCGTCGATTCCCAAGGCACGTCGATAATGCGTTTCTCGGCAGACTCGTGGGACGAGAAACTCTCCTACCGCATCGATGCTGGAGAATGGTCGAAGACCGGACGGGGCCTGTTATTCGAGGTGAAGAGCTTCCCGTATAAGCCTGGGCGTGTGAACGTCTCGCTGATTATCGGCCCTGGCGATCAGGCCTATCGAAGGGCGCTCCATGCCGCCGCCTGCGCGCAGCCTCAGTTGTTCGTCGGATTGGTCAAGTCGATCGGCGTCAAGTGGGTGACGATCTTCAGCCGCGATCTGATGACGGCCGAGCGCGCGGCGACGATGTCCGCTGAAGCGCAGGCGAACAATCTCGGTTTGGCATGGTCGGAATTCCAGGGAACGACGCTGCAGCAATTGATCAGGGCTATTCTCGAAATCGACGCCGAGATTGTCGCGGCACGCCAGGGAAGGGCGGGCGTCGGGGATCCGACGTGAATTCGTTATCGGGGTGTCGTGTCCAAACCCGTCATGGAAGCGGCGGCTTCGCACCATGCCGGCGGCCCAGCCGGTGGCTCCACCACATGGCCGGAAGCCAAATGAGGTTGAACAGGGTCACAATGGCGAACCCCATATCGGCGAAGGCGTATTCGTGGCTCCCGTGAAAAGCCATGTAGAACTGATAGACCGCGACGCACTCGAGGACGATCGGCCCGATCGTCGCTAGAATGAGGACGAGGCGGCCTATCGCCTTGGATGCGTAGCGTCCCGCCAGGTAGACGCCGCCTCCGAACACCGAGAGGGCGGCAGCCAGGATCGCCATGCGCGTCATTGCGGCTTCTCCATCGGTCCGTTCTCCACCGGCGTGCCACGCTTGCGGAGATGCCCGCGCCGGGACACTGTAGGCGGAATTGGCGCCAGGCACCAATTTCGGGAAAATCAGTGCCAGGCACCGAGTTCTGCGGAACCGTTACTTTGGCGATAGATCCGACTGCGAAATCGTCCAGCATTCCCTCCGGGGGGTTCTTGCGGCCTGTCTCGCGCCGGAAATTCTGGGATGGGCGAATTGTTCTAGACGAACGCCGAGCCCCGATGAGGCGCCTTTTCGCGTGAGAAACGAAAAATGGTGCCAGGCACCAATTTTCAAGTTGTTGATTTCGTTGGACGCAGGCGGGGAATCTGGAACGAAGCGCCGGTCAGCGCCATTAAGAGGGAAGACGAAAAGAGGAGCTTCGCCATGGCGGGCGGATGGGCGCGCGACGGCGCGGTTCAGGACCAGATCGACGATACGGTGAAAGACGCGGTGCTGAGCGCCCGCGCGAGGCTGCCCGCGGGCGAGGGCTCCGAATATTGCGAGGATTGCGGCGAGCTTATCCCCGAACGGCGGCGCGAGGCGCTTCCGGGGACCCGGACCTGCGTCGCCTGCCAGTCCGAGCGCGACGAGGAGGCGCGGCGTTCGGGCGCTGGGATCAACCGGCGCGGGAGCAAGGACAGCCAGCTGCGCTGACTTCGTCCCCTCCCTTCCAGGGAGGGGAGCAGTTTAGGGCCGCCGCGCCTCAGCCGAGGCCCCGGGCGAGGAGCGGGCCGAGGCGGTTGGCAAGCGGCAGCGGAAGACGCCGCCAGGCCGCGGTCTGCGACCGGTAGCGGGGGCTGGAGGGGTTGAGGTCGCGTTGGGCGCCCTTCGTCGCATAAGCGAGCGGGCGCGGCGGAAATCCCCAATTCTTCTTGAACGCATAGGGCCCCGATCCGGCCTTGGAGCGGCCGAAGTCGAACCGGGTGCACCCCCGGCCCGCCGAGTGGCGCATCAGCGCGTAGTACATCAGATCGTTGGCTCGAAGGACCCGGGCCTTGCGGGTGCCTCCGCCCCAATAAGGATGGACGACGCCCTTGAAATAGAGGCTGAAGACCGAAGCGACCGGCTTTCCCTCGGAGCGGATGGTGAGGATGTCGGCATCGTCGCCCCATTCCCGGGCCATCGCCTCGAAAAGGCTTCGCGGGAAGACCGGGGTGCCGAGGTTGCGGACGCTCTCGGAATAGACCCGGTAATGGTCGTCGAGCGCTTGCCGGTCGAGGCCCCGGCTCACCTCCAGGTCCAGGGCGAGCGCTCGCCGGACCTCGGCGCGCTGCTTGCGCGGGATCGACCGGAGGATGGCTTCGTCGCTTCCGGGGAGGTCGCGAAGGAAGCCGGCATAGACTCCTTCCTCGCGCCGCCAGCCCGCGGGAAGCCGGCCGCCGCGCAGCGTCACCGAGGCGCAATTCTCGCGCTTCGCCAGCGACCAGGCGGCCGAAGCCAGCGCCTCGACCGCCATTCCGGTGCCGGCGACGATTCCGCCGCCGACCCCGAAGCCGGTCGAGACCAGGGCCGAGCCGAAGATCGGCGAGCGGATCCGGGTGAGCGGGAGAAGTCCGGTGAGTCGGCCGGCCTGGTCCTCAGCGACGAGATAGCGTGCCGCCTGGCCGGTCCCGCGCTCGATTCCCCGAGTCCAGCACGGGCGGTGGAAAAGCTCGGCTTCGGGATGATCGTCGACGAAGGAATCGATGCGCCGGCATTCGCCCGGATCGTCGAGATCCGCCGGCCGGACGCTGAAGCCGGCGAAATGGGCGACGAGGTTCAGGAGCTCGCAATAGAGTTCCAGCTCTATCAGGATGGCAGCGAGCATGGCGCCGGGCCTCCCCCCGGGGTCGATTGTGGTCCGGCGCGAGCGGTAGGCCGGAGCCGTGGGCCCGGACAAGCGCCGGAAACCGACTGTCCCGATTTGCTTCAGCCGCCGCGCTTCGGGCGGCCGACCGAATCGCGCAGATAATGGGTTCGGTTCTCGAGCTCGGCCCGCTCCGAGGGCGACAGCCCGTCCCGGGCGTACAGGCGGGCGAGTCGGCCGATGGCGCGCGCCTCGCGTTCGAGCCGGCGCGCTTCCCGGCCGGAGAGTCGGCCGGAGGCGCGGGCGCGCTCGATACGCTTGTCGATCTCGAGCAATTGCCTTCCGACCC
>DASVUW010000083.1:0-3509 GCA_036386845.1 Allosphingosinicella sp.
AGAGGAGATCGGAATGGCGGAAGCTTCGGGAATCGGCGCGCATATGGAGGTCCGGGCCGCGGACGGGTCGTACGTCGGGACGGTCGACGGAGTGGATGGGAACCGGATCAAGCTCACCCGCAAGGATAGTCCCGACGGAGAGCATCATTATGTCGGTCTCGTTTCGGTGGAGCGGGTGGACGAGCATGTGCATCTCGCCGCCGGCGCTTCGACAATCTGAATTTTCGCCGGCGTGACCGCTCCTTCGCTCATCTGGTTCCGGCAGGATTTGAGGCTTCACGACCAGCCTGCTTTGGCCGCGGCCGCTGCGGAAGGCCCGGCGATCGCGGTCTACATCCTCGACGACGAGACGCCCGGGCGGTGGAAGATCGGGGGAGCGCAACGCTGGTGGCTTCATCACAGTCTCGAACGGCTGGACGAGAGCCTGCGGAGGCTGGGCTCCCGGCTGATCCTTCGCCGCGGCAGGGCCGAGACCGAGCTTGCACGGCTCGCCGGGGAGACGGGGGCTCCCCGGGTCCATGCCACCCGGCATTACGAGCCGTGGTGGCGGGAGGCGGAGCGCAGGGTCGGCAAGGCCATCGAGCTGGTCCTTCATCCCGGAAGCGTCCTGGTGCCGCCCGAGCTGGTCCGGACGGGCGCCGGAACCCCCTACAAGATCTACACGCCTTATTGGCGTGCGCTTCAGGACCGGCTTCCGCCGCCCGAGCCCGCAGCGGCCCCGAAGCAGCTGTCGGCGCCGGGCCGATGGCCGCACAGCGACGATCTCCATTCCTTGGGGCTGCTTCCGACCCGCCCCAACTGGGCCACCGGCTTCGAAGATGAATGGAGGCCGGGCGAAGAGGCGGCACTGGACCGGCTGAGCGACTTCGCCGGCCGGGCCGGCCATTATGCCGGCGCGCGCGACCGGCCGGGCGAGGAAGGCACGAGCCGCTTCTCGCCGCACCTCCATTTCGGCGAGCTCTCGCCGAAACGCGTGTGGCATTCTCTGCCCGAGGAGGCCGGGGAGAAGTTCCGAAAGGAGCTCGCCTGGCGGGACTTCTCGCAGAACGTCATGCTTACCCAGCCCCAGGTCGGCGAGAAAGCCGGGCGGGCGGCCTTTGCGCACTTCCCCTGGCGGACGGGCCCTGAGGCGGACTCGGATTTCCACGCCTGGAGCCGCGGGCGGACCGGATATCCGATCGTCGATGCCGGAATGCGCCAGCTCTGGGCGACCGGGTGGATGCACAACCGGGTCCGGATGATCGCCGCCTCCTTCCTCGTGAAGCATCTGCTCATCGACTGGAGGCGCGGGACGGAATGGTTCTGGGACACATTGGTCGACGCCGACTACGGCAACAACAGCCAGAACTGGCAATGGATCGCCGGCACCGGGATCGACAGCCAGCCGTTCGACCGGATCATGGCGCCCATCGTCCAGTCCGCGAAATTTGGGGCCGGAGATTATATCCGCCGCTGGGTGCCGGAGCTCGGCGACCTCGACGACGAGCATATCCACGAGCCCGGCGACCGGCGGCCGGCCGATTACCCGCAAGCCATTATTGGCCACCGCGCCGCCCGCGAGCGGGCGCTTGCGGCCTTGAGCGGGTTCGCGGGAGCAGCCCGAGGCGAAGGCGCATGAGCGCGGCCGTTACGCCCGACGGGCGCTACATCGTCGTCGAGGGCCGGCTCTGGCGGGCGAGCGACCCCCGGCTCACGACCGACGTCCGGGAGGGGTTCGTCAAGCAACTCATGGATGCGCGGCGAGCGGTTCGGGCGGCTCAGAAGGCGGACGATGCAAAAGCCCTTAGGTCGGCACGATCGGGCGTCCAGGCTGCCAAGGAGGCGCTCGGCGAGCGAGGCGCGGTGTGGTGGGACGACGGGGCTCCGGACTTCAACCGGCGGCTGATCGAGAACACGCCCTACGCGCAATGGTGGCGGGGAGGGGGCGGGGCCGCGAAGCCTCTCCCGTCTTTCACGGGAGAGGAGGGGCCCATCCGCGTAGCGGATGGGAGGTGAGGGTCTTGCTGAGTCAGTGCTGCAGACCCTCACCTCCCAAGCTTCGCTTAAGCCCCTCCTCTCCCGCGAAAGGCGGGAGAGGGGCTGTGCCGCCTACGCCGCGGCTTCGGGGAACTTCGGACGGCCGGGCTCGTAGGGTCGGGAAGGCTCCAAACCAGCGTTGAGGATCATGGACAGTCAGCCCTTCTTCGGGTTGAACCCCTATCATCTGAGCCTCGCCGCGATCGGGGCGGGGATTCTCGTCGCCTACTGGCTTCCGCGCTTCTTTTCGGGGCGGGAGCCCGCCGCCTCGGCCCTCCTGATCCTCGCCGGTGCCCTGTCCCTCCCGCTGATCCCGGGAATGCCGGCCGCGATCGACCCTCGCGAGACTCCGCGCCTGTGGGAGCTGACGAGCGAGCTTGCGGTCATCATCGCCCTGTTCGGAACCGGCCTTCGGATCGACAACCTCACCGATTACCGGCGCTGGCGGCCGACGGTCAGGCTGCTCGCCGTCGTCATGCCGCTGACCATCGGCGCCGTCGCCCTGCTCGGCTGGTGGCTTGCCGGAATGACCCTGGCGGGAGCGCTTCTTCTCGGCGCCGTGCTCGCGCCCACCGATCCGGTGCTCGCGGGCGACGTCCAGGTCGGGCCTCCGACCGAGGGCGGCGAGCATCCGGTCCGGTTCGCGCTCACCACCGAAGCGGGGCTTAACGACGGCCTGGCATTCCCTTTCGTCTATCTCGGGCTCCTCATCGCCGCCCAGGGCTTCGCCCCGGCGGAATGGGGCGCCGAGTGGCTTGGGCGCGACGTATTCTATCGGATCGCCGTCGGCGCACTCGCGGGGGCGGCGATCGGCTGGCTGCTCGGGAAGCTGCTGTTCACCATCCCGCGAAGCAACGTCCTCGCCGATACGGGCTCGGGCGTGCTTGCGCTCGCGGGGGTGCTCGTATGCTACGGAGTGACGGAGCTGCTCGAAGGCTACGGCTTCATCGCCGTCTTCATCACCGGGCTGGTGCTTCGCCGCGCGGAAACGGGGCACAAATTCCACAGCCGGTTGCACGGCTTCAACGAGGCTATCGAGCACGGTCTCACCGCCGTCCTCCTCGTGCTCATCGGAGGGGTCCTTCCGGTCCTCTGGCCCGAGCTCGACTGGAAGCACATCGTCCTGGCGCTCGCGCTCGTGCTCGTGATCAGGCCGCTGGGCGGTTGGATCGGCCTTGCCGGGACGGACCTGCTGCCGAGGGAGCGGTTCGTCGTCGCGGCCTACGGAGTCCGCGGGATCGGCTCGATCTACTATCTCGCTTATGCGACGTCGCACCTGGAGTTCGTCAACGAAGGCCAGCTCTGGGCGACGATCGCCTTCACCATCCTCGTTTCGACGCTCGTCCACGGCCTCACCGCGGGGACCGCGGTGGAGAGGGTCACCGAAGAGGAGGAGGAGGCGGAACGGCGGCCGGTGTAAACGCCGTGCCGCGAGACATGAATTGCCTCCCCATGCGCAGCATGGGGAGGGGGACCACCCGGAGGGTGGTGGA
>DASVUW010000084.1:0-2929 GCA_036386845.1 Allosphingosinicella sp.
TCCTGGAGCAGGCGATCGAGGGCCGCGGGCTCCGGGAATTTTCCGACGTCCTCGAAGCCGCCGGGATCCCCGCCGGACCGATCAACGCCGTCGACTCGGTGTTCGCCGATCCCCAGGTCGTCCATCGCGGCCTTCGGATCGAAGGCGACCCGCCCGGCCTCGCCTCCCCGATCGTCATCGACGGCAAGCGCCAGATCGCAGACCGCCCCGCCCCGCGGCTCGGGGAGCATGGACCGTGCTGACCCAATATGGAGTGATCCCGGTGCGCCGGTCCGCGGCGGGCGCAGTCGAAGTCCTCCTCATCACCTCGCGCGAGACTCGCCGATGGGTCGTCCCGCGCGGCAATCCGATCCTTGGAAAAGGCCCGGCCGGATCGGCTGCGCAGGAGGCCCTGGAGGAGGCGGGAATCGTCGGCGAGATCGATCACGAGGCGATCGGCCATTATTCCTACGAAAAGCGCCGGCGCTTCGGAATAGTCGTCCCCGCCGTGGTTCACCTGTTCCGCATGAAAGTCGTCGAGGAGCGGGAGGATTGGCCGGAGAAAGGCCAGCGCGAAAGGCGCTGGTTCGCGCCCGACGAGGCGGCCGCCGCAGTCCATGAGCACGAGCTTGCCGAGCTGATCCGTCTCGCCGCCAACCTGTCATAAAAGTGAAACATTCCTCCGCGTCCCGTGCTAGGGGGCCGCAAAACTTCAGGGGGAAGAGATGCTGGGCATGTTTCGGGCTATGATGCCGAAGGAAGCCGGTTTCTTCGACATGTTCGAACGCCACGCCGTCACTTTGGTGGGCGGCGCCGAGGTGATGAGCCGGATGTTCGCCAAAGAAGAGGGGATCGAAGAGGCCTGCCGCCAGATCTCCCAGTTCGAGCATCAGGCCGACGACGTCACCCGCGAGGTGCTCCACGCGGTCCGCCGCACCTTCATCACCCCGTTCGACCGGAGCGCGATCACCGGCCTCATCTCCTCGATGGACGACGCGATCGACGAGATGCAGAAGACGGCCAAGGCGATCACCCAGTTCGAGGTCGTCCATTTCGAGCCGCAGATGCGCGACATGGCGGCGCTCGCCGAGCAGGGCGCGAAGCTGGTGCGCGAGGCGATGCCGCTGATGCGCAAGATCGGCGCCAACCATCTCGAGCTCGACAAGATCACGGAGCAGATCGTCCACCTCGAGGAGGAAGCCGATCACCTGCACGATGCGGGCCTGAAGGCGCTTTTCCTGAGGCATCGCGAAGGCAATGCGATGGGCTATATCGTCGGCCGCGAGATCTACAGCCACCTCGAGCGGGTCCTCGACCGGTTCGAGGACGTGGCGAACGAGATTTCCGGCGTCGTCATCGACCACGCCTGAGGAGGGCCGGCACATGCACGAGCTGGCACTGCCGCTGCTCATCGGACTCATCGCCATCGCCTTGGCGTTCGACTTCCTGAACGGGCTCCACGACGCCGCCAACTCGATCGCGACCGTCGTCGCCACCCGGCTGCTCAGCCCGGTGCAGGCCGTCGTCTTCGCCGCCTTCTTCAACTTCGCCGCCTACTTCCTGGCGCTCGCCGTTCCGAGCCTCCACAAGGTCGCGGACACGATCGGCAAGGGCCTCATCGACAAGGACCTGATCACGCCCGCGGTGGTGTTCGGAGCGCTGATCGGAGCGATGTTCTGGAACGTCGTCACTTGGCTGAAGGGCATCCCCTCGTCCTCCAGCCACGCCCTGGTCGGCGGCCTGGTCGGGGCCGGGGTCGCCCATGCGGGCCTGACCGGGGTCCAGTGGACCGGGCTCAACAAGACCCTGGTCGCGATCGTCCTGTCGCCCATGCTGGGAATGATGCTTGCGATGCTGATCATGCTCGTGACGAGCTGGCTCGCTTTCCGGGCCAGCGCGCGCGGCGCGGAGGGCAAGTTCCGGGCGCTCCACCTCGTCTCCTCGGCCGCCTATTCGGTGGGACACGGCCTCAACGACGCGCAGAAGACGATGGGGATCATCACCGTCCTTCTTTATTCGACGGGCTATCTCTCGGGCGAGTTCCACGTCCCCCACTGGGTGGCGATCAGCTGCTACGTCGCCATCGGCCTCGGCACTCTGAGCGGCGGCTGGCGCATCATCAAGACCATGGGAACCGGAATCACCAAGCTCTCGCAGCACCAGGGCTTCAGCGCCTCGGCCGGCGGCTCGGTGATGCTGTTCACCGCGTCCTGGCTCGGGATACCGGTTTCCACCACGCACACGATAACGGGGTGCATCATCGGCGCCGGAGTGGCCAGGAGGGCTTCGGCGGTTCGCTGGGGAGTTGCCCGGAACGTCGTCACGGCCTGGGTCGTCACCATCCCCGCCTCGGCGACGGTGGGCGCGATCTTCTACTGGCTGACGACGTTGTTCTGAGACTCGTCCTCCCCGCGTGCGCAGCGCGTGGGGAGGGGGACCACCCGAAGGGTGGTGGAGGGGTAAATGGCTGTTGCAGCGAGGTTCCAGCCGGAGCCGTGGGCACCGGCGCCAGCTACCCCTCCACCATGCTTTGCATGGTCCCCCTCCCCATCGCCTCCGGCGACGGGGAGGACGCGAGTCAGAACTTGCCTCTCACCTGGAAGCTGAAGATCGGGCCGATCAGCCTGTCCCGGCGCTCGATGAAGCTGATCGGGCCGGTTCGGCGGCCGACATAGACGGTTCGGTCCCACATGCTTCGAGCGGCGAGGACGTTGGAGACCGTGGCGCGGACGGTAAGTCCGAACACGTCCTTATGCTCGGCATAGAGGCTTCCCCAATAGGGCCCTTCCCAGGCCCGCCCGACCTCCGTCAGCCGGTAATTCAGCGCATTGAACTGGTGGTTGAGGTTCAGGCCATAAGCCCAGTCGCTGTCGGGGATGTCGTGGCGAAGCGAGATGTCGAAGAAGCGCATCAGGCTGTTGGAGATGGGCCGCCCCTCCCCCGTCAGCGG
>DASVUW010000085.1:0-3772 GCA_036386845.1 Allosphingosinicella sp.
GGTCACCCCTGCCGACCGCGATTATGAAGGCGGGTTCGCGGCCGCCCTGATGCTCAAGGACCTGCGGCTTGCGATGGAGGCGGCGCAGGGCGTGGACGCCTATACGCCGATGGGCTCCCACGCCGAAGAGCTCTACACCCGCTTCGCCGAGGCGCTCGGCGGCGGCGGCAAGGACTTTTCCGGGATCATCAAGATGATCGACGACAGCTGGAAATCATCCTCCCCATCGTAAGATGGGGAGGGGGACCACACGAAGTGTGGTGGAGGGGTAGCGGCGCAGGCCTTTGAGTATCTCGCGAGAACCCTCCCGCGCCCCGCCAATTACCCCTCCACCATGTTTCACATGGTCCCCCTCCCCATGCTGCGCACGGGGAGGATTAAGTGCGGCGATAGCTCGACCCCGCCCGGCGCCGCTCGCCGACGCCGTAGCGAGCGGCCAGCTCGGCCGGGTTCGGCTCCCCGACCGGCAACTTCGCCACCGTCGAGCGCCGGCGCAAATCCTCCACGCAGCGCGCAGCGGCCTTCCCGTCCCACAGCTCGGGGCAGCGCACGGCCCTCGGGCCGGTCAGTGCCCGCTCCAGCTCGATGAGGAGAGTTTCAGGAGTCACCAGCCGGTTGGTCCCCTCCGTGATCGTCACCGGCCGCTCGGTATTCTCGCGCAGGGTGAGGCAGGGGATTCCGAGATAGGTGGTCTCCTCCTGGATCCCGCCGGAATCGGTGATCGCCGCGGCGGCTCCCGTCACCAGGCTCATGAACCGAACGTACGGCAGTGGCTCTATCAGCTTCACGCCCGCCCTTGCGAGCCGGCTGTCGAACAGTGCCGCGGCAAGGCGCTTCGCCGTGCGCGGATGGACCGGGAATATAAGCGGCAGCCGCCGCTGCGCCTCGATCAGAGCGTCGACGAGGCGGATGAGCTGGGCGGGATCGTCGACGTTGGACGGGCGATGCAGGGTGACGACCCCGTAGCCGCTCCGCTCGAGCCGCAGCTCTCCGGGCACGTCGGCGGCCTCGATCGCAGGGCGGACGAGCTCGAAGCTGTCGAGCATGATGTTGCCGACGCGGGTGATCCGGCCGGCGGGGATGCCCTCGGAGAGGAGGTTCTCGTCGCCGTCGGGCGAGGGAGTCCAGAGCACGTCGGCGAGCACGTCGGTGACGAGCCGGTTCAGCTCCTCGGGCATGGTCCGGTCTCGGCTCCTGAGCCCTGCCTCGAGATGGACGATCGGAATCCCGAGCTTCCCCGCGACCATCGCGCAGGCGGCCGTCGAGTTGACGTCGCCGACGACGATTATCCAGTCCGGCCGGTCGGCGAGCGCCACCTTCTCATAGGCGATCATCACCCCGCCGGTCTGCTCGGCATGGCTGCCCGAGCCGACCCCGAGATGGAAATCGGGCTCCGGCAACCTCAGGTCGGCGAAGAAGGCGTCCGACATGTTGACGTCGTAATGCTGGCCGGTGTGGATGAGGACGGGCGTGAAGCCGGGCGCCGCGGCGAGCGCGTGCCAGAGCGGCGCCACCTTCATGAAATTGGGACGCGCGGCGGCGACGAGGTGGATGCGCTGGGCCATGAAGCGGAGGTAGCGCAGGGGAGTTAAGATAGGGTTTGGGAAGGACGCGTCGCCCCAGCGAAGGCTGGGGCCCCGGCGGGTGAAGGACATCGGTGCCTTTCACCCCCTGGGGTCCCAGCCTTCGCTGGGACGACGTGCTAGCCCAACACCCCCTCAACCGCTTTCTTCCAGCCCGCCAGCCTGGCCTCCCGCACCTCCTCCGCCATCGCCGGCTCGAACCTCTCCACCGGGCCCCGCATCCCCGCCGCTTCCTCGAGCGAACCGAACATCCCGCACCCCACGCCTGCAAGCATCGCCGCGCCCAGCGCCGTCGTCTCGACGAAGCCGGGCCGCTCCACCGTCAGCCCCAGCATGTCGGCCAGGTCCTGAGCCAGCCAGCCGTTGGACGCCATTCCGCCGTCCACCTTCAGCACCTCCCAGGGCGCCCCGTCGGCCGCGAAGGCGGTCATCAGGTCGTGGGTCTGGTGCGCCATCGCCTCGAGGGCCGCCCGGGCCAGGTGGGCCCGGCCGGTGGCGAAACTGAGGCCGGTGATGGCGCCGCGCGCGTCGGGCCGCCAGTAAGGAGCACCAAGGCCGCTGTGAGCCGGCACTATCTGGACTCCGCCGCTGTCCGGAACGGAACGCGCCAGCGATTCCGTCTCCGCGGCGCTGCCCAGCAGCCCCAGATCGTCGCGAAGCCATTTGACCAGGCTTCCGGCGACGAAGACCGAGCCTTCGAGCGCGTAGCGGCGCTCGCCGCCGAGCTGCCAGGCGACGGTCGAGAGCAGTCGGTGGCGGCTCCGTCGCTGCTCCCTTCCCGTAGGGGAGAGGCGGAAGGCACCGGTGCCGTAGGTCGCCTTGCTGTTGCCCGGCGCGAGGCAGGCCTGGCCGATCGAGGCGGCCTGCTGGTCGCCGGCCATTCCGCAGATCGGGATCGCCGTTCCGAAATGCTCGGGCAAGGTCCTGCCCAGCGCACCGGCGCAGTCGACGATCTCGGGCAGGATCCCGGTGGGAAGACTCCACAGGTCGAGCAGCCCTTCGTCCCAGCGGCCGTTTCCGATGTCCATCAGGGCCGTCCGGGAGGCGTTGGTCGAGTCGGAGACGTGAAGCCCTCCGGTCAACCGGAACACCAGCCAGCTCTCAACCGTGCCGACGCACAGATCGTCGCCTGCCGCCTTCACCTCCGGCCAATGCTCGAGCGCCCAGGCGATCTTGGAGGCGCTGAAATAGGGATCGAGAAGCAGGCCCGTCTTCGCCTGCACGTCTTCCTCATGCCCCTCGTCTTTCAGCCGGGCGCAAAGATCCGCGGTCCGCCGGTCCTGCCAGACGATTGCAGGGGCGAGCGCCCGGCCGGAACGGCGGCTCCAGAAGACGATGGTCTCGCGCTGGTTGGTGATTCCGAGCGCCGCGATCCGGTCCGGTCCGCCGGCCCCGGCGACCGCGGCCCTGGCGCAGGCGAGGCTCGAGGCCCAGATCTCCTCGGCGTCATGCTCGACCCAGCCCGGCTGCGGGTAGGTTTGAGCAAGCTCTCGCTGCTCGGTCGCGAGGCAGGCCCCGTTCGGCGCGAACAGCATTGCCCGGGTGCTGGTCGTCCCTTCGTCGATGACCAGAATGGTGTCGTCCATCGGCGTCCCCGTCATTGCGACGAGCGTAGCGACGAAGCAATCCATTCGACAAGCGCCGTACTGGATTGCTTCGCTCCGCTCGCAATGACGATAAGGCAGCGCAATGGACTCCTTCGACCTCCTGATCGTCGGCGGCGGAATCAACGGCGCCGCCATCGCCCGCGACTCGGCGATCCGCGGCGCGAGCGTCCTTCTGGTCGAGAAGGACGACCTCGCCGCCCATACCAGCTCGGCGTCCTCGAAGCTGATCCACGGCGGCCTTCGCTACCTCGAAAATTACGAGTTCCGGCTCGTCCGCGAGGCCCTCGGCGAGCGCGAGATACTGCTCCGGACCGCGCCCCATATCGTCCGTCCGCTGCGCTTCGTCCTTCCGCACTGCCCGGCGCTGAGGCCGCACTGGATGATCCGCGCCGGCCTGCTCCTCTACGACCTCTTCTCGATCCGCGGCAGCCTGCCCCGCTCCCGCCGGGTCGGCCCGAGCGAGTCGGCCCTCCTCGCCCCGCTGAAGGCGCGGCGGCGCGTGCTCAGCTATTGGGACGCCTGGGTCGACGACAGCCGGCTGGTCGTCCTCAACGCCGTCGCCGCGGCCGAGCTGGGCGCCGA
>DASVUW010000086.1:0-6347 GCA_036386845.1 Allosphingosinicella sp.
CGTCCTGGGCCGCCTTGAGGTCGATGCGGACCGTCGTGCGCTTCTTCCAGGGAATCGTGAGCATCCAGTCGAGGTAGTTCCGCACAACCGTCGCCTCGGCGCTCATCGGGCTCATGCTGCGAAGCTTCTTGAGCTCGCCCAGCGCCTTCTCACGCGCATCCTTGGTGAACTTTGTGGCCTTGATCTTGGCCTCGAGCTCGGCCGTCTCGTCCTTGCCGTCCTCGCCCTCGCCGAGCTCCTTCTGAATGGCCTTCATCTGCTCATTCAGGTAGTACTCGCGCTGGGTCTTCTCCATCTGCCGCTTGACCCGGCTGCGGATCCGCTTCTCGACCTGGAGGACCCCGAGCTCGCCCTCCATGAAGGCGAAGACCATTTCGAGCCGGCGCACGGGGTTCAGCTCGGCGAGCAGGGCTTGCTTGTCCGACACCTTGATGTTGATGTTGGCGGCCACGGAGTCGGCGAGCTTGGAAGCTTCGCCGATCTGTGCGAGCTGCACCGCCGTCTCGGCCGGAAGCTTCCGGTTGAGCTTGGAATAATTCTCGAACTGCTCGACCACGGAGCGCATCAGCGCTGCGACCTCGGCGCCCTCGGGCTCGTCGACCTCGATCGGCTCGACCTCGGCGACGAGGTGTTGGTCCTCCATCCCCATCGAGACGAGATTGGCGCGCTGCTGGCCCTCGACCAGAACCCGAACGGTTCCGTCGGGCAGCTTCAGGAGCTGGAGCACCGTGGCGACCACGCCCATGTCGTAAAGCGCGTCGCGGTCCGGATCGTCTTCGGCCGGATCGAGCTGCGAGACGAGGAAGATCTGCTTGTCGGCCGCCATCGCGCTTTCGAGCGCGGCGACCGATTTGTCGCGCCCGACGAAGAGCGGAACGATCATCTGCGGGAAGACGACGATGTCGCGAAGCGGCAGGACGGGGTAATTCTGAGTCATCTAAGCTCCACATTCGGGCCCTCTAGGCCTTCTTGCAACCTATATGGGGACCGCGCCCCAGTCATCAATGCGAATGGCGGCGGTCGCGCGCAGGCGCCACCGTCCGGTCCGGAAGTGCCGCCGATTGCCCCTTTCCGACCCAGCGCCGATATGGCAAACTCGCCAAGGAGTTAGGCGCTTTCGCGCTTATGTCGGGAGCGGGGGCTGCGACAATTGACACACAGGCGCGGAGCGCGCGGCATCAAGTCGCCACAAGGCTGGATTAGCGCCCTTTCGAGAGGCCAGTCGGGCCCGGGGAGTCATTTTATGCGTCGGTATCTGTTCGCTTGCGTTCCGCTTCTTCTGCTTTCGGTCCAACCGCCGGTCTACGCCAAGGAGCGCAAGTCCGACTCGGCGGAGACGAAATGCACGCCCAAGAAGAAGAAAAGCGGGGGCATGTTCGGCGCCATCGCCGGCGGAATCGCCGGAACCGCGCTGGGAGGCTGGGGCGGCGCTCCGGGATCCCTGATCGCCGCCGGCCTTCCGGTCGCTTCGCTGCTCACCGACGCGATCATCCGCAAGCTCGACTGCAAGGAGCAGGTCCAGGCCGCGACCGCGACCGACAACGCGGTTCGCGGCGGCGTTGGAACCACCACGACCTGGGAGAGCGAGAGCCGTCCCGGCGTGAAGGGCTCCTCGACGGTCCGCGACCAGAGGGCTTCGGCCGACGGCGGCACCTGCATGCTGATCACCGACGTCGTCATCGTCGACGGCGAGGAGACGACGGTCGACAAGCGCATGTGCCGCAAGCCCGGCGGCGGCAATTACGTGCTCGCGGCCTGAGCCGATGCGAAGGGGCATCAACTCGCTCGCCCTGGCGGCCCTGCTTTCGTCCACGGGCGTGCAGGCGGCCATGGACCCGGCCAACCCGACCTGTCCGAAGGAGCTCAATTTTTCGGCCCACAAGACCATGCAGTTCACCCTTCGCCAGGAGGAAGGAATGCGGGTCCTCCTGGCCGAAGGCGCGATCGACGGCGGCGCTCCCGCGCGGCTCGCAGCGGCTCTCAAGAAGCATGACCCGATAGATCAGATCTGGCTTCGCTCGCCCGGTGGCGACGCCAGGGCCGGCAGCGAAGCCGGGAAGCTGATTCGCCAGTCGATGGCCTTTACCCGCATTCCGGACGGGTGGGCCTGCTTCAGCGCCTGCAACTTCGTCTTCATGGGCGGCCGGGGCCGAATGGTCGATCCGGGTGGCCAGTTCGTCGTCCACATGTTCACGCACACCAGCGACCGGGGCGCGATCGAGGCGGAGGTTCTTCGCGGCACCGAGAGCACGGTCGGGCTGATCGGCGACATCGAGCAGGATTCGGCCCTTCTCGCCAGCGAGGATAACGACTTCCTGATCCGGATGGGCGTGTCGCGAAAGCTTCTGACCGACGTCATGTACCGCCAGAAAGCCGTCAAGGAGCAGGGCGGTGACGGCTCGACCCGTCGCTGCCTGACCCAGGCCGAGGTGTTCCAGTACAAGGTCGCCAACGTCCGAGCCGAGGGCAAGTAGGCCCGCTCCTGAGTCGTCCGGCGAAGTCCGGAATCCATGAACGATGGTCGCCCGTCATCCAGGCGATCAGCCTGCCATCAAAATCAGCAGTACGGCGAAGCCGTTCTGGAGCGCGTGGATGGCGAAGGCGACGCCCAGCGCCTTGGCCAGGCCTTCGCGGCGCCACGTCAGGAAGGCGATCGACATGATAAGGAAGGGCCACCAGATCACCAGGCCCCACGCTGCGACGACCAGGCTGTGAACGCCGGCCCAGACCAGCGCGCTTCCAATGACCGCCGGGCCGGGCCCGAACAGCCGATTGAGCGCTGCCAGGGGCAGCGCCAGGAGCAGGGTTTCAAGCGCAGGCCCGACGAACACGACGAAGAGGACCAGTGATCCGGCCTCCCCCGGAAATTGCGGCGCTGCCGCGTCTTCGGCAACCAGCCGGACGAGGGCCGACAGAGCGAGGCTCGGAAGCAAGGCCGTCAGCCACGCCCTGGCGATATAGCGCGCAGCGAACGAGTCCGTCTCGAAGAGGAAGCGGGGCAGCCAGCCCAGATAAGACGGCCGCCCGGGCAGAGCGGCTGGCGCGTTCATCCTTCAACGGCTCCGCTCAGGCGGCGCTTTCGCCCTTCTTCTCGGCGTAAACGCGGATCGGGTCCTTGCGGCCCTCGACCACGTCCTTGTCGATCATCACCTCGTCGACCCCGTCCATCGAGGGCAGGTCGAACATCGTGTCCAGAAGGATGTTCTCGAGGATCGATCGCAGGCCGCGGGCGCCGGTCTTGCGCTCGATCGCCTTCTTGGCGACCGAGACCATAGCGTCGTCCGTGAAGCTGAGCTTGACGTCTTCCATGTCGAACAGCTTCGCATATTGCTTGACCAGCGCATTCTTCGGCTCGCGCAGGATCTTGACCAAAGCGACCTCGTCCAGGTCCTCGAGGGTCGCGATCACCGGCAGGCGGCCGACGAACTCGGGGATGAGCCCGAACTTGAGCAGGTCGTCCGGCTCGCCCTGGCGAAGGATCTCGCCGGTGCGGCGCTCCTCGGGAGCTGCCACATAGGCGCCGAAGCCGATCGACTTGCCCTGAAGACGGTCGGCGATGATCTTCTCGAGCCCGGCGAAGGCCCCGCCGCAGATGAAGAGGATGTTGGTCGTGTCGACCTGCAGGAATTCCTGCTGCGGATGCTTGCGCCCGCCCTGCGGCGGCACGGAGGCGGTGGTGCCTTCCATCAGCTTGAGGAGCGCCTGCTGGACGCCCTCGCCCGAAACGTCTCGGGTGATCGAAGGATTGTCCGACTTGCGGCTGATCTTGTCGATCTCGTCGATATAGACGATCCCGCGCTGCGCCCGCTCGACATTGTAGTCGCTGGCCTGGAGCACTTTCAGGATGATGTTCTCGACGTCTTCGCCGACATAGCCCGCCTCGGTCAGGGTCGTGGCGTCGGCCATGGTGAAGGGCACGTCGAGCAGCCGCGCCAGGGTCTGGGCGAGAAGCGTCTTGCCGCAGCCGGTCGGGCCGACGAGCAAAATGTTCGACTTGGAAAGCTCGACCTCCCCGCCCTTCGATCCGTGCGCGAGGCGCTTGTAGTGATTGTGGACCGCGACGGAGAGCACGCGCTTGGCGTGGCTCTGGCCGATCACGTAATCGTCGAGATGCTTGCAGATCTCGAGCGGAGTCGGGACCCCGTCGCGGGTCTTCACCAGCGAGGACTTGGTCTCCTCGCGGATGATGTCGTTGCACAGCTCGACGCATTCGTCGCAGATGAACACGGTGGGCCCGGCGATGAGCTTCCTCACCTCATGCTGCGATTTCCCGCAGAAGGAGCAGTAGAGGGTGCTCTTGGAGTCGCTGCCGCTTAGCTTCGTCATTCTCGTCCTATCGGGCGCTGCGTGAGACGCCCTTTGCTGCAAAAGCCAGTCTAGCCCGCACTATCGCACGACCACAATGGCTTATTGATTAACGCTGGACAGCGGGAGCGCGCTGCTACGTCGAAGGTTCCTCGACAACATGTGGCGTCAGGAGAGCGCGGGCACAAGCCCTGAAAAAGCGTTGCGCCGCCTGACATTGCGGAGGATGCTGGCCCCAGACGGAGGCTATCATGGACCCTGGGCGACGAACCATCCTGCTGGCGGGGGCGGCCCTCGTCGCGGCCGCGGCCGACCCGGCCGGCGCCTGCTCGCTCGCGGGCACTCCCCGTCCCCGCCCCTTCCGCCGGGAAGCCTGCGAGCGCGAGCTCAGGGAGCTGGTACGGATCCTGAACGAGGCTCCCTCGATGTCCGCCGAGGCGGTCGAAGCCTGGTACGAGGAACGCGGGTTCGAAGTTGACGACGAGATGCTCTCGGCCGGGCCGGACGGCAATATGGAAGTTCCGGCCTTCCTTCGGACCTATCGTCTTTCCGACGGCAAGCTCGACTCGAAGCCGATTCGGCTCGCCGAGCTCGATCTGGTCAGGCAGCGCGGCAGCCGTGCGGCCTTCGCCTTCACGCTTAAGCGCTATTCCTATCACGCTGCGGATCCGGAGGGGTGCAACGGCATGCTCACCCATGACGAATATTGGGGCGAGGAGCAGACAGGTTACATCGCGACCTTCGTCAACAACCGCCTCGAGCAGCTGCGCGAATTCCCGGAATGGTTCGCCGACACCTAGGTGCGGTCGGCGCTCAGAAGAGGAGCGCGACGACGATGATGATGAGGATGAGAGTGCCGAGGCCGATCGTGACGTTGCGGTTCATCGTGAGTCCCCTTTTGGATGTAGCGCTTCCGTAACAAAGAGTGACGCGCCCCGGTTCCCCGCGACGGGCGTCCTCCCCAAGCGGCAGCCGAAAATCTGAATACCCGTCGCGAACCGCCTTGCCGCGCCGAACGCGGGCAACCAACGGACAATCGGCTGGCGACTGCCCGTCAAGCGGCCTCCGCCTGGTGGGTCCCCTCCCCCTCGCCCGGCGCCGGCCTCTTCTCGAACACCTCGTCGACCAGACCGAAATCCTTCGCCTCGCTGGCGCTGAAGAACTTGTCGCGCTCGACGGCGGTCTCGATCTTCTCGACCGGCTGGCCGGTATATTTCGCCATGAGCTCGTTCATCCGGTGCCGGATCCGGAGGATCTCCTTGGCCTGGATCTCGATGTCGGTGGCCTGGCCCTGGGCGCCTCCGGAGGGCTGGTGGACCATGATCCGCGCGTTGGTGAGCGCCACCCGCATCCCGGGCTCGCCGGCGCAGAGCAGGAAGGCGCCCATCGAGGCGGCCTGGCCGATGCAGACGGTCCCCACGCGCGGGCGGATATACTGCATCGTGTCGTGCATCGCCATTCCGGCCGTCACCACCCCGCCCGGCGAGTTGATGTACATGAAGATGTCCTTCTTCGGATTCTCGCTCTCCAGGTACAGGAGCTGGGCGGTGACCAGCGTCGCCATATGGTCCTCGACCTGCCCGGTGACGAACACGATCCGCTCGCGCAGCAGCCGCGAATAGATGTCGAAGCTGCGCTCGCCGCGGTTCGACTGCTCGATCACGATCGGAACGAGGCCGGCGATGATATCTTCATGGTCCATGGTGGGCGAGTGTCCTGCTGCGGGTGTGGATGCGGAAATGATAAAAGCAAGATCGGGGCGGCGCGGCAAGGCTTCAAGCCCCGGGGACTGAAGGAACCGGCGGCGCCGAACCTAAGATGGGGAAGGCGAAGGGCGCGCGGGGGGCGGAAGCGCCTCCTCGGCCGGCAGCCGCCACACCACCTTTCCGACCACCTTGTCGGTGGTGGGCCTTCCCTGGCCGTCGCGAGCCGGCTCGAAGAGGGCCCGGGCCGCCAGCACCCGGCAGGTGGCGGCATCGAGGCTTTCCGAGCTGCTCGACGCGGTTATCGCGCAGCCGGCGACCCGACCGTCCCTTCCGACA
>DASVUW010000087.1:0-12703 GCA_036386845.1 Allosphingosinicella sp.
CCCCCAGAACGACCCGTTCGGAGCCGGGCATATGAAGGGGAGTCAGGCCCGCCTCGGAAATCCGATCCAAGAGCTGGCCGGCGGCTTCGGGGGGCGCCTCGCGACGAAGGACGATGATCACTGATGCTGCTTTCCGGTCGATGGATATGAAAAAGCCCGCCTTGTGGGCGGGCCCGGCGAGTTCGATCGTGGGCTGTCGGAGGCGACAGACGTCCCGATCAGGCAGGCGGGCCCTCGGCGGATAGCGGACGCCAGCGCCACCAACGGCCCACAGAGGCCGCGGCGGACGCCGGGGCACGGTCTGCGGAGGAGCGAGGGTGGATCATGGGGAAAGGCTAGGCCGCCGGCGGAAACCGGTCAAGCCATTGCCGCGCCGTTTTTTTTCAGGGCCGCCGGGACAGCTGCTCCACCGCATATCGCCCGACGATCGCGTAACCGGCGGCCGTGAAGTGGAGCTTGTCGACATGGAAGAGATAGCGGCGGGCGAGGGCGGGATCGATCAGGCACGCCTGCGGACAGGCGCCGGTGCCGATCAGGCCGTAGGCGGCCGGATCGGCTTCGACCCGGTCGCCGAGCGCGTCGAGATCGACGTAACGGGCGGCGATCCCCCGGTCGGACAGCCGCGCCAGCGCCCGGCGCATCCCGCGGTTGTAATGGGCCGAAAAGGCTGAGCCGATTGCGGCGATGGCCGTGCCTTTGACCTCCGGAAGCCGGCCGACGTCGCCGCCGAGAAAGAGGATGTTGCGGGCACCGGCTCCGACCAGCGATTCAAGCGCGGTGACGGCGTTGGCAACGCTGCGGTCGGCGGCCGCCGGCGCCGCCGCGACGGCCGCCGCGACCTGCCTCGCTGCGGGAGCCTTGCCGAAGCTCTTCTCATAGCGGCGCGCATCGTTGCCGCCGATCGAAATGACCGCGAGGTCGCCGGGGGCGAATCGGCCGCTGGTCCGCGGGAAGCCGAGCGATCCGCGGCCGGACAGGAAGGCCCGGGTCTGGACGTCCAGCCCCGCGGGCCTGAAATCGCTGTCGCCGGGACCGGTGACGGCGCCGCCCAGCGCGAAATTGACGATCGGGACATTCAGGATGGCGCCCATCGTATCGACGAAATTGGTCCCGTCGGAAAAACGGCCCTTCGGATACATAAGCGGGGGGGTCGCGCCCGCGATTCGGAACATGTTCCCATTGTCCGCATAGCTGTCCCCGAAGGCGACGATACGCTCCACTTTGGCGGAAGGGGCTGGAGCCGCGCAGGCGGGCACGGCGAGAGCAAAGGCGGCCGCGATGAACGCTGGAAGTGAAAAGCGGCGCATCTGTCGACCTCGCAAAGACGGGAAGCACCTTGGGGCGCCTTGCCAAGCTGGCGGTTAGCCGGGCTTTTTCAAGGGTTTGAGCTCAGCTCGACCCAAGTCGGGGCGTGGTCGCTGGCCTTTTCCCGAGATCTCGCCTCACGGTCGACTCCGGCGGCCTTCAGGCGCTTCGCCGCTGCCGGGTTGAGCAGCAGATGGTCGATCCGGATCCCGGCGTTGCGGGCGAAGGCGTTGCGCCAATAGTCCCAGAAGGTGAAGATGGGCTCGTCGGGATGGAAATGGCGAAGCGAGTCCGTCCAGCCCTGCGCGACGAGGCGGCGATACTGCTCCTGCGGCTCGGGCTGCATCAGAGCGTCGTCCATCCATCGCTCCGGCTTGTGGGAGTCGATCGGCGTCGGGGTAGGGATGATGTTGTAATCTCCGGCCAGGACGACCGGCTCGCTCAGGCCGATCAGCTCGGCTGCCCGGGCAATCAGCCGCTCGTTCCAGGCGAGCTTGTAGTCGAACTTGGGCCCCGGATGCGGGTTTCCGTTCGGGGCGTAGAGACCGCCGATCAGGACCCCGCCCACCGCGGCCTCGATATAGCGGCTCTGGACGTCGTCCGGGTCGCCCGGGAGGCCTCGGCAGGTCTCGACCGGCTCGCAGTCGCGGGCGAGGATCGCGACTCCGTTCCAGCGCTGCTGGCCGTGCCAGATCGCGCCGTAGCCGGCCTTCCCGATCGCCTTGGCCGGGAACTTCTCGTCCGGCGCCTTCAGCTCCTGAAGGCAGACCGCGTCCGGCCTGAAGGCCTCGAGCCATTCGAGGAGCAGCGGAAGCCGGCCGTTGACCCCGTTGACGTTGAAGGTGGCGATCCGCATCCCGTCCGAAAGCGTACGTCCGCGCCCGGTTCCGAACACGAGCAAGAAGTGTCAACCCGGCCGGAACGGCGGATTTCCGCCAAGCCTTTACGTGGCGCGGATTTTGCTTACGATTACAATTGTGATCGATTCGACACCTTTTTACCTGATGCGGGATCACGGCGAGGGTGACCGCCTGCCGCTGAGGCATGGCTGCGTCGTCCTGTCGCGGCTCGAGGGCGGCCGGAGCACCATCAGGGCGCTGGCGCCTTCGGTCAAGTTCGTCCTGAGCGGCGAGGAGGTGTACAAGATCGACGGCCGGGCCCGCGCGGTGAAGCCGGGACGCTTCCTCCTGGTCGAGGCTGGCACCGAGTTCGAGGTATGCACGCCGCGCCCGGACCAGACGGTGGGCCTGTGCGTCTATCTCGGAGTGACGGCGTCGCCGCCGGCCGATCGCGGGCCGCTCGGACGGGTGATCGAGGGCTGCGGCGCCGAGCCGCTCGCCCCCTTGCTCTCCCGCTACGCCCGGCTGCTCGCCGAACGGCCCGATGCGGGGCCGGCGCTGGCCTCGAAGATCGTCCAGCAGGTCACGGCCGGCGCCGAGGATTATCTTTCCACCTTCGCGAGCCGGCTCGAGCGGCTGAGCAGCCTCAAGCGCTCCACCCGGATCGAGACCTTGCAGCGGATCGAGCGCGCGCGCGCCTTCATCCACGACCATCAGGACAGGCCGCTCAGCCTCGACGAGATCGCGGCCCGGGCCGCGCTGTCGCGGTTCCACCTGAGCCGAAGCTTCGCCGAGGTGCACGGGCTGCCACCTCTGGCCTATCATCGGCGGCTCAGGCTCGAGGGCGCGGCGAGGCTTCTGAGGCAAGGCGGGGCTTCGCCGACCGACCTGGCCGAAAGCCTCGGCTATGCCTCGCTGAGCGCCTTCACCCGCGCCTTCCGCCAGGCCTACGGGGTGCCGCCGAGCCGGGCGCAATAGTCCTCCCCAGGCAACGCATGGGGGGGACCATGCGAAGCATGGTGGAGGGGTAAAGGCGCCGGCCGCGGTGGTTCTCTCGCGAAATCCCCAGATGTCGCGGCAGCTACCCCTCCACCACCCTTCGGGTGGTCCCCCTCCCCATCCGCTCAGCGGATGGGGAGGACAGAGACGCCGTCCGCTCCGAACTCCAGCTTCGCCGTGAGCAGCGCGCGGAAGACATTGTAGCCGCCGGTGCCGGGGTGGAAGGCGTGGAAGAAGAGCTGCGGCTCCCCGTCCAGGCCGGGGGCGACCGAGGCGTGGCCGGGGGCCGTCCAGGTGCGGGTCGAGCGGAGCAATGGCTCGGACTGCTTGACGTAGGGGCCGAGCGGATGGTCGGCGACCGCGACTCCGATCCCGTAGCGGGGCGTCGAAAAGTCGTTGCCCGCGTAAAACATCCAGTAGCGGCCCTGCTGGCGAGTCACCCAGGGGCCCTCGATGAGATGGCCCTCCCAGTCGAGATCGTTGGAAAGGACGACCGTCGGCTCGCCGACGAACGAGGCGCCGTCCGAAGCGATCCGCTGGCCGTAGATGGGCGTTCGCATCGCCTCCAGGATTGCGCCCGCGACTCCGCATTGCTCGAGCGCCTGCTGCACCGGCTCCCAGTTGGCGATTGCCGCTTCGATCAGGGGCTGCATCAGGAAGAAGCGCTCCATCGGCCGCCTTGTATTGGCCCAGGGCACGACGGCGGCCGCGAAGGCCGCGGTGCGGCGGTCCTCCTCGCGCTCGAAGAGGCGGTCGATCAGCTCCGGCCGGGCACGAAGCAGGGTGGCGAGCGGACGCGGCCAGACTCCGTTCGTGTCCGCCTTCCAGAACAGGATGGGCTGCCCGTCGGCATCGATGAAGATGTGCGAATCGATCACTCCACCGCTGAGCAGGGGCTTCGCCGGATCGTCCGGCGCGCCTGTGGTGTTGACGGCATGCCCGGCGATCAGAGGGCGGCCCAGATCGCGCCATGGGCCGAAGGGGCTTTCGCTTTTGGCCAGGCCGATGGCGAGCGCATTCGACCTTTGGCGAGCGGAGTAGACGAGCCAATATTCCTCGCCGACCCGGGCCATCTCGGGCGCCCAGAAATCGGCTACGCGGCGTCCCGTCGCGGTCCATTCCGGCGCCTCCCCCTCCGGGAAGATGAAGCCGGCAGGCTCCCAATGCTCCAGATCGTCGGAGCGGAGCACCGGAAAAGCGTCGGGCGCGTCGTTCGACGTCGCGACGAGGATGTAACCGTCGTCGGTTTTGAGGACCGCGGGGTCGCCATAACCGGCAAGGATCCTGGGCGAGGCATTGTCGGTGAGGAGCGGCCGCCACTCGACGTCGGGCTCCGGATGCTCCGTCGGTTCGGAGAAGATGTGCGGGACGTGGGTTCCCCAGTCGTCGGCAAGCTGCCGATAGAAGGCGGCATAATCGGCCTGCTCCCCGCCGGCCAGGCTATAGCGCCGGACCTCGGAGGCGCCGGCGACGCGGATCGCGAAGCGAGTCCCCTCCCCGTCCTCCTGGGCTTCTACTTCGAAGGCGAATCGTGCATTTTCCGACATCGGCGGCCCGTTAACCGCCTCGCATTAATCATACAAATGGTTTAATTCGGAATTGCTTCCAAGGTGGGTTGAATCGGCGATGGCGACGGCGGCGAAGATCGAAGAGCGGGATTACGACACGGCCTCCATCATGGGCGGCCTCTACGGCGACGGGATCATCGCCTTGAAGGGGGCCTTCCCGCGGCCGTGGGCGGAGCGGATGCGGGAGGATATCGTGTCGCTGTTCGAGGAGGCGCAGAAGGTGCCCGGCGGCGCCCTGCCGCGCGGGCCTCAGCGCTGGTACGTCGAGGTCCATCCCGAGCGGATCCGGGGCTTCGTCGACATCGCCACCCATCCCTGGTTCGTCGCCGTTTGCGAGTCGGTGCTCGGACCGGACTACAAGATCGTCGAGATCGGCTTCGACATCCCCTTCCCCGGCGCCGCCGACCAGCCCTGGCACCGCGACTTCCCGGCGCCCGAAGCGACGACGAAGGGCCGGCGGCTCAACTCTCTGGCCTTCAATTTGAGCGCGGTCGACACGAGGCCCGAGCACGGCGCCTTCGAGATCGCCCCGGGGACGCAGTGGGACGATCTGAGCGGCTGCAAGGACGGCATGTTTCCGCCCCGGGAATTGTGGCCGCGCTATATCTCGCGGAGCCAGGCGAGGCTCGCCCAGATGGGCGACATCTCCGCCCGTTCGGCCCTCACCATCCACCGCGGAACCGCAAACCGCTCGAACGAATGGCGGCCGGTGCTGGTGGTCGGGGTGGACGCGCCGGACGCGACCAACGCGGGGCACCACGACCTGCAGGTGACGAGGTCGTATCTGGAGTCGCTTCCGCCGAGGGTCCGCGATCATCTCACCTATCGAGTGACCGACGACCTCAAGCCGGTCCTCCAGCACCACGTCATCGAGGGGCTTCTCGACCCGGCTTATTGAGCCGGGAGCACGTCCACACGCATCGTCAGCGACATCGTCTCGCCCGGCTCCAGGACCCGCATCCCGAGCTCCGCCCATTCGTCCTCCGGCGAGTTCATCGCGGCATTGGCATGGGTCACCGGCTCGGCCACGAAGATGCCGCCCGAAGCGGGCGAATAAAGCTGGAAGAAGTGCCCGTCGGGCGACGACAGGGCGATTCGGAACGGAAGGTCCGGATCGGATATGGTTGCTCGGCCGCTCCAGCCGCCGAAACCGTGGTCCAGGCCCTGGCCGCAGACGAGCCGGTCCCGGAGGTCGAAGGGGCCGGCGGCGGGCACCTGCTCGACCGGCAGCACATGCTCGTCGATCGTCCAGACGGTCTCGACGCCGGTGTCGAGCCGGGTCTTCGCGGTGCACAGGAAATAGGGATGCTGGCCGAGGCCGCACGGCATCGGCTCGCCCGAAAGGTTGGTGCAGGTCAGATCGAGCGTAAGTCCCTCACCGTCGAGAGCGAAGGTCTGCCGCGCCTCATAGGCCCAGGGCCATTCGTCCGGGGCATGGCGATAGAGGAGCTCGGCATGGTCGGCTCCGAGCCGCTCGACCTGCCACGGATGAAGCCAGCCCTGCCCGTGCAGGGGGCTCGGGTCGGGCGGCATATTTTGAGCGAGTGTGACTCTTCGGCCACGGAAGGAAAAGGTGCCGCCGCGAACCCGATTGACGAACGGAACGAGCGGGAAGCTGGCGAGCGCCGTGGGCGACGCATCGCCGAGCTCGGAGGGCCGGAATATCGGGATATTTCCAACACTTACCGCGCAGCATTCGAAGCTCGCAATGCTTCCGCCGAAGGCCGGCGCGAGCCGCATCGAAAAGGAACCTCGGCTAAGGAGCGGGAAATAATCGGGGTCCATCTGCAGACGCTCCATAAAGCGGCGTTCAGCGCAGCGAAACTCTTCTGTGGGTAAATCCAGATTAGTCTTGCAGGCCGATTCCACTGCGAGTTAACACACGCCCGGGGAGTGACCGGGAGGGGTTCTGGTGATGAGCAGACGAGTAAAAGATTTTATCGAAGTGAAGGATCTCGGTTCGCTCGACGCGTTGATCGAGCGGCTGCAGGAGGTTCGGGGCAATCTCCCCGTCGGCGCGGACCCGGAAGTGAAGATGCGGGGCGACGATATTTTCGGACGTCACATCTGCATCAGCTTCTACCGGCCGCAGACGGTGGAAGAGGCCGAGTGCGACGCGCGCTATGCCGAGGCTTACCGCCAGTCCCGCGAGCGCGAATTGAACCGGCTCCACGACGAGCTGGGCTTCTGCCCGGTCCCGGCGCGGCGGGCTGGGAAATTGCGGATCGTGGCTTAGCTCTGCCTCCCTGCGGCGAAGCCGTGGGGAGGGGGACCACACGAAGTGTGGTGGAGGGGTAAAGGGCGCAGACCGGGGGGTCTTGCGCTAGCGCTCCCCGGCCTGCGCCAGTTACCCCTCCACCATGCTTCGCATGGTCCCCCTCCCCATCTTCGATGGGGAGGCAAATGAGTCACCACTCCGCGAAGCTGCCGTCCTGGTGGCGCCAGATGGGGTTGCGCCAGCGGTGGCGGTCCTTGTCGGCTTCGCGAACCGCGTCCTCGTCTATGTCGATTCCGAGGCCGGGGCCTTGCGGCACCGCGAGCCAGCCGTCGGCAGCGGTGAGTGGCGCCGGGTCCTTGCAGAAGGTGTAGAGGTCGCCCCCGACATTGTAATGGATCCCCAGCGACATCTCCTGGAGGGCGACATTGGGTGCCGTCGCGGCGACCTGGAGGCAGGCGGCAAGCGCAAGCGGGCCGAGCGGGCAGTGCGGAGCGACGGCGACGTCATAGGCCTCGGCCATGGCCGCGATCCGCCGGCCTTCCAGGATTCCGCCGCAATGGCTCAGGTCCGGCTGGATGATGTCGACCGCTCCAGCCTCGAAGAAGGGCTTGAAGTCCCATCGCGAATGGAGCCGCTCGCCGAGGGCGATAGGGGTCGAGACGAGCTGCGCGAGCTGGGCGAGGCCTTCCGGATTTTCCGACAGCAAGGGCTCCTCGATGAACAGCAGCCCGAGCGGCTCGAGCGCCTTGGCGAGCTGCTTGGCCATCGGCCGATGCACCCGGCCGTGGAAGTCGAGTCCGACGTCCATCCCGGCCCCTTGCGCGGCCTCGACCCTGGCGATGACCTCGTCGAACAATTTTGGCGTTCCGATCCAGTCGAGCTCGGCCGTGGCGTTCATCTTCACCGCCGAGAAGCCCTGCTTGCGCCGCGCCGCGGCGGCTTCGCCGATCTCGTCGGGCCGGTCGCCGCCAATCCAGGCATAGGCCCGAACGCGGTCGCGGACCCGGCCGCCCATCATCTCCCAGGCGGGTAGGCCCAGCGCCCTCCCCTTCAGGTCCCACAAGGCCTGCTCGAGCCCGGCCAGGGCGGACATCAGGACGGGGCCGCCGCGGTAGAAGCCGCCGCGATAGCCGATCTGGAAGACGTCCTCGATCCGGAACGGGTCGTGGCCGAGGAAGCGGTCGCGGAGAGCCTCGAACGCTCCGTCCACCGCCTCCGCCCAGCCTTCCAGGCTCGCCTCGCCCCAGCCGACGGCGCCCTCGTCCGATTCGACCCGGACGAACAGCCAGCGTGGCGGAACGTAGAAGGTTTCGATCTTCGCGATTTTCATTGTGCAACTCCACGCGGGCGAAAGCCGTCATCCCGGACTTGATCCGGGATCCATGCACACGGCGGTACGAAATTTCCTCGATCCGTGTTCATGGATTCCGGCTTTCGCCGGAATGACGGGGGAGCATCGGAATGACGGGAAGCAGCCGAATGACGATCTATCATTCGCGGCCCTCCGGATTGGCCGGCTCAGTGACGAAGTCCTTGAGATGCCTCGCCGCTTCCTCTTGCTGCTCGCGGGCGAATGCCCGGTCCCACTGGGACGGCGGGACGATCGGCACCGACAGGCATAGGCTGGAGGCGGGAAGGACGTCGCGCCAGTCCGAGATCAGCTTCTTGTACGCGCGTCCGACGTTGCGGATGTTGCGATCGAGATCGTAGAGGCCGAGCGGATTGACGTTGCCGTTCTGCTGCCTGAGCGCCGTGTCCCAATCGACCTGGTCGGTCAGCGAATACCAGGTGAAGCCGACCGTCGGGATTCCGACGTTGCGGATCCGCAAGACGTTCGCCCATTCCTTCCACAGCCAGTGCACGGCCTCGTCGCCCCTGGGCCCTTCCCTGAGGTTGGTCTCGGTGTGCATGACCGGAAGGCGGTAGCGGTTGTAATATTGGCGGGTGATCTCGCTGTAGCCGAACACCTCGCCCGCGCTGTCGGTATGGCCGTCGGCAAACACGCGATGCTCGTTGGTCATGTAGTAATCGTTGCCGAGGATGCAGTGCTGCTTCAGCCGGTGGTTGAGGAAGAAATGATATTCCTCCCGGCTCATTCCGTTGTCCATGAGATATTCGTACATCTCGCTGTCCACGCGGCGCCCGTAATTGAGATCGAGGCTGAGGAAGCGGCGGGCGTTCATCAGCTCCGCCTTGTGGATTGCGGGCGGGCTGTCGGCGTGGAAATATTCCGAGCTTTCCGACTGGATGAAGATGGCGTCCGGGCGCCGCTTCAAGATCTCGATCATCGCGAGCACGTTCGCCTTCACGATGTGCTTGAGGGCGGTGACGAAGCTCCGGTCGTCGGTCGCCTGCTCGTTCCACCAGCCGTATTTCGCGGAGAATATCGCGCAAATGAACATCTCGTTCACCGGGGTGTAGAGCTGCACCCAGGGATAGCGCTCGGCGAAGGTGCCGGCATAGGTCGCGAAGAGCTGGGGGAAATCGGGGTTCTGGAAATTGCCGACCCAGTCGGGGACCCCGAAATGGCAAAGGTCGACGATCGGCGTGATATTGCGCCGCTTGAGCTCCGCGAAGCTCAGGTCTGTGAATTCCCAATCGTGTTTGTTGGGGCCGAGCAGGGTCCGGTGGAGGGGCGGTCCGTAGCGAAGGAAATGGATCCCGATTTCGTCGACGCAGTCGAAGTCGGTCTGCCAGTGCCGGTAATGACCGCACACCTCCATCTGGTCGACCCGGGTACGGCCGCCGTTAATGGTCGGGATGCTGTTCTCGATCCCGGTCGCGAACATGAAATTGGCGATGACGGCCCTCCTGCGATCTGCGATGCAACGGCTAACGTGCGAGGGAGGTCGGGGCCAGCCTCCAAGCGCACGACTGGGCCGAAAAAAGGTTCGGACGAAAGTATGGCCCGTCCTCGTCATAGCGTCGGGATGACGAAACGAAACTCCTAGGCTCTCCGTTCGAGGGACGCTAACGGCGCGGCATGAGCATGAATTGGGCCGAGGGATATATCGCCGTCGACTGGGGCACCACCAACCGGCGCGCCTGGCGGCTGGACCCGGCGGGAGCGGTCGCCCGGGAGATGGAGGACGACCGGGGAATATTGGCGGTCGCCGAGGGCGGTTTCCACGAGGCTGTCGCCCAGATCCGTGCCCGACTCGGCGACCTGCCGATGCTGATGGCCGGGATGATCGGATCGAATCGCGGCTGGATGGAGGCGCCCTACGTCCGATGCCCCGCCGGGCTGCCCGACCTCGCCAGTCACCTACTGTGGATCGAAGCCGAGCGGGCCGCGATCGTGCCCGGCGTAGCCTACGATTCGGGCCTCGCCGCGGACGTGATGCGCGGGGAAGAAGTCCAGTTGCTGGGCGCCTATGCCGAGGGCTGGATCGCCCCGGACTGCGCCTTATGCCACCCGGGCACCCACAATAAATGGGTCCGGCTCGAGGATGGCCGGATCGCCGCTTTCCGGACCGTCATGACGGGCGAATTGTTCAACCTCCTGAAGGAGCACAGCATCCTCGCCGACCTGCTCGCCCGTCCCGCCGAGCCCGGCGCGGCCTTCGAAGCGGGAGTCCGGCACGGCCTGGGCCACGAAGACCTCACCGCAGAATTGTTCTCGGTGCGCGCCCGAACCCTTCTGGGCAAGGCGCCGCGCGAGGAGTCGAGCGCCTATGTCAGCGGCCTGCTGATCGGAGCAGACCTGAAAATCGGCTTGCGGCTCGTCGGCGACGGCGAAGCGGTGGTGGTGGGAAGCCCCCAGCTCACCCGCCTGTTCGGCTCCGCACTCGAGGTCGCCGGGCGGCAATCGAGGCAGATCGACGGCGAGGCGGCCTTCCTCGCCGGAATCCGGCACCTGGTGGAGCTTGTGCGATGAATCGTCTCGAAGAACTGCAGCGCCGGCTCGGCGAATGCGCGCTGGTCGCCATCATCCGCGGAGTCACGCCGGGCGAGGCGGAGGCGATCGGGCAATCGATCTTCGACGCCGGAATCCGGATCATCGAAGTGCCGCTCAACTCGCCGGAGCCGCTCGCCAGCATCGAGCGGCTGGCAAGGCGATTCGGCGAAAGCGCCCTGATCGGCGCGGGGACCGTGCTCCAGGCCGCGGACGTGGCACGGGTGAGGGACTCGGGCGGACGGGTCATCGTCTCACCCAATATGTTCGAGCCCGTCATCGAAGCCGCCGTGGAGGCGGGCATGGTCTCGCTGCCCGGCTATTTCACCCCGTCGGAAGCCTTCGCCGCGCTTCGCGCCGGAGCGACGGGGCTCAAGCTCTTCCCGGCGGAGGGCGCCTCGCCGGCCGTGGTCAAGGCGCAGCGGGCCGTGCTTCCGAAGGACGTGCCCTTGCTCGTCGTCGGCGGAGTCAGCCCCGACAACATGAAGCCCTGGCTCGACGCGGGCGCCCAGGGGTTCGGCCTCGGGTCCGGGCTCTACAAGCCGAGTCAGTCGGCGCAGGAGACGGCGGCGAAGGCACGCGCTTATGTGGAGGGGCTTCGGGGCGTCTCGTCGGTGGAAAGGACCTAGCCATTAAATCCTCCCCCGGCTTTCCGGGGGAGGGGGACCGCGCGAAGCGCGGTGGAGGGGTTCTTCCGGAGGCAGCAAGAACCCCTCCACCAGGCTTCGCCTGGTCCCCCTCCCCGGCAAAGGCCGGGGAGGATTTGTTTAGTTCAAAGCCGCTTCGGCCTTGGCGAAGGCGGCTTCGTCGTCGACGTCCAGCCACCAGCGGCCCTGGATATCGCGAGTGAAGGCGCGGCCCGAATCCGCAAGCGCCTGAACGCCCTCGGAGAGGGACCCTGTCCGACCCGCAGCGAAGCTGGCCCGAAGCGCTTCAAGAAGATCCCGAGTCGCAATGAAGATGCCGGTGTCGATCGCGTCATAATTCGGAAGCGTCTTGCCGATGCGCCGGATCCGCCCGCCCTCGCCAAGCTCGATCTTGGTCGCGTCATCGATGTCGAGGAGCGGGTTGTCGACGGCGTGATCGGCGGCGAGGGTCAGCGCTGCGCCCTTGCGGTTAGCGGCGATCATGTCGCGCAGGATTTCCGGATCGAACAGATGATCCGACATGAGCAGGATGAATTCGGAGCCCAGGCTGGGCTCGGCCGCGAGGACTGAGATTCCGTTCGGCTGGGCCCATTCCTCATTGCGCACGATTTGGATGGGCAGGCCGCTTCGCTCGGCCAGGGCGCGGAGGAAAGCCTCGAGCGGCTCCGGCTCGTAGCCCGTGACGACGACGAATTCGGTCGCGCCCCCGGCAGCCGCCGCCGTCACGACATGCTCGATGAGCGGCTTGCCGGCGACCCGGGCGAGCGGCTTGGAGGGGGCGATGCTTCGAAGCCGAGTCCCCTGCCCCGCGGCGATGATCAGGCACTTCATGCAGGGGCCTTAGAGCGAGCCGGCGTCGCAGGCGAGGGGCCGGTCTGGCAAAGCCGGCAGAGGCGCCCTACCTAAGCGTTGAATAGAGGAGTCGAACGATGCGCATGGCCTTGAAGATGCTGTTCCTCGGCCTCGCCGCTGCCGCGGCCCCCGCGGGCGCCAAGGAGACGGCCGGAGAAACGGTGATCCCGTTCATCAGCAGCCTCAATGCCGTCGAATGGAAGGCAGCGTCCGACGATTCGCTGTATCTCAGGGGTCCAAGAGGCGATTGGTATTTCATCCGGACGATGAACCGCTGCACCCGGCTTCGGACCTCGCGCGGAATCGGCTTCCAGACCTCGACCCTGGGCCAACTCGACCGTCACAGCGCTATCCTGGTCCAGGGCGTGCGCTGCCCGGTC
>DASVUW010000088.1:0-8349 GCA_036386845.1 Allosphingosinicella sp.
CGAGTTGGCCGTCCTCCCGACGAGCTGGTCATGGTCGCAGATGTGGAGCTCCATCTCCTCAAGCGGGAATCGGACATCGGCCCAGTCGATCGCCAACGGAACGGCTTCATCGAGGAACGCCTTTGCCCAGGCGACCACCCGCGCGCCCCGCTCTTCGTCATAGCCACCCGGCCGCGCCCGATCGCCCAGCGCATCGGTGCCGTAGAGCGCGTCGTAGAGGCTGCCCCAGCGGGCGTTGGCGGCGTTGAGCGCGTAGCGCGCGTTGCTCACCGGGACGACCAGCTGCGGCCCGGCGATCCGGGCGATCTCCGGATCGACATTATCGGTGCCGATCGTGAACGGCGCTGGCGGGTCGACGAGATAGCCGATGTCGCGAAGGAATTCCTCTTCCTCGGCCGGATCGGCAGGCCGCCCTCCGAGGGAGGCGTTGCGCTCGTCGATGCGCGCCTGGAGATCCTCGCGGCGGCGGAGCAGGCGCCGGTTCTCGGGCGTGAGCTCGCGCAGCAGCGAAGAGAAGCCGAACCAGAAGGCGGCGGGGTCGAGGCCGGTGCCGGGAAGCGCCTCCTCCTCGATGAAGGCCCTCAGCCCAAGGTCCACCTCGATCCCTGAGATAAGCTCGAATCCGGCCAAGGCCCGCTCCTTTTCCTCGTGGCGGGGCCCGCCTAGCCTCTGTATGGGCGTTTATCCATGCGCTTCCTGATCCTGCTCGCCTTGCTTCTTGGTCTCCCGGGCGCCGCGGCCGGCGAGGAGCCGACCGTCCTTCTCCGCCCCGCCCGGGTCTTCGACGGGGTCGATCCAAAGCCGCACGAGGGCTGGTCGGTGCTGGTCCGCGGGGACAGGATCGAGGCGGTGGGCCCCTCGCTGGAAGCTCCGGCGGGCGCAAGGGTGGTCGACCTCCCGGGCATGACCCTGATCCCGGGCCTGATCGAGGGTCATTCGCACCTCTTCCTCCATCCCTATAACGAGACCAGCTGGGACGACCAGGTCCTGAAGGAGCCGCTCGCCCTTCGAACCGCCCGTGCGGTCAACCATGCCCGCGACACTTTGATGGCCGGCTTCACAACCGTCCGCGACCTCGGAACGGAGGGCGCCGGCTATGCCGACGTCGGGCTGAAGCAGGCGATCGAGCAGGGGATCGTGCCAGGGCCGAGGATGCTCGTCGCGACCCGCGCGCTGGTCGCGACGTCGAGCTACGCGCCGCAATCGCCCGATCCGGACCATGAAGTTCGCCAGGGCGCCGAGGAGGCCGACGGCGAGGCTCTGGTCACCGCGGCCCGGCGGCAGATCGGCCGCGGCGCCGACGTCCTGAAGCTCTACGCCGATTACCGCTGGCGGTCCGGCGAGGCGCCGCGGCCCACCTTCACGATGGAGGAGATGCGCGCGGCCGCCGCCGCGGCGCACGGAGCCGGCCGGCATGTGGCTGTCCATGCATCGACCCCGGAAGGGATGCGCAACGCCGTCCTCGCCGGTGCCGACACGATCGAGCACGGCAATTCGGGCACGGCGGAGGTTTTCCGGCTGATGAAGGCGAAGGGCGTAGCCCTTTGCCCGACGCTGGCCGCGACGGACTCCATCGCGCGCTACCGGGGCTGGAACGGATCGGCGCCCGAGCCTCAGGCGATCCTCGAGAAGAAGGCGAGCTTCGCGGCCGCTTTGGCGGCGGGCGTGCCGATGTGCATGGGCGGCGACGTCGGAGTCTATGCCCATGGCGGCAATGCACGGGAAATGGCCCTGATGGTCGATTACGGCATGCGGCCGGCCGAGGTCCTGATCGCGGCCACCTCCGCCAATGCCCGCTTCTTCCGGGTCGCCGATCGGGTCGGGACCGTGAAGAAGGGCCTGCTCGCCGACCTGGTCGCCGTCGACGGCGATCCCACCCGCGACATCTCGGCGGTCGGCCGGGTCCGGCTGGTGATGAAAGGCGGCCGGATCGTGCGCTAGGCGGAGTGCGGCTGAGCGCTCGCGTGATCGTGCAGATGTCCGGCCTGCTCGTCGAACCGGTCGAATCCCCAGAGGCGCCTGGCTCGGAACACCGGCACGGCGCGCACGATTCGCAAACAGGCGGCGAGGTGCTCGCCGGTTCGGCCGATCGTCTTGAGATAGCCGCCGCGATAGGTGTTCGACATCAGGGTATCGACGGCATCGACGCCGCTCAGGCGCTCGATGGCCGGGTCGCCGGATTCTTCCTCGGCCTTTCGAAGCAGATAGATGGCCGCCAGGGGGATCGGATTCAGCCTGTGGGCGCTCGCCGTCGGGACGTCGAACTTGTCCATGTCGTCGAAGGAGCGGTCATAGGCGTCGGCGTCCCGGCCGCTCGCCTCGAGCGCTTCGCGCCACAGGCGCAGGCGCGGAATGCCCGGATAGGCGAGGGCGCGGCCCGCCTCGTCGAAGCCGATGACGCAAACGTCGTCGGCCAGGATGGGATGGCCGCGGTCGTGGAACCAGGCGGCGATGGTCGACTTGCCCGCGCCCGAATGGCCTGAAAAGGCGACGGCCCGGCCCCCGAGATCGATCGCATTCGCGTGGAGCGGCAGGAGTCCGCGCTGGTGGAGGAGGGCGCCGATCGCCGAGCCGAGAAGGAAGATCCTTACGTTGCGCTCGGGCGCCGCCGGTTCCGGATCGACGAGGATCTCGTTTCCGGAGCGAATGAGGAAACGGCCAACCTTGGGGACCGTCAGCAGGGTTCCGGCAGAAGCGACCGAGTAGCCGGTTGCAGGCGCCTCGGGCACATCGATGCGCGCAAGGCGAATCTCGACGTCGGCAGCCCGCGCCGAATGGACCTGCGAAAAGGATTTGCCGAAAGGAAACTCCGACCGGAATATCAAGCCGAACGCCGAGTACAGCACCATATGCTCCATCATTATCCCAGCGGCGCCGGAGTTCGTTGCCACGCTATCCAATAAGGGCTCTCCCCGGCCAGCCTGTAACTTGAGCGGATCGCTGGCGCGTAGAGGCGCCAGAGCCACTCCGACGTCGGGTCCTGCTTCCGGATCATGAGGATTTCAGCGTCTCCAAGCGCGCGATCCGCCGGGGGTAGATGATCCTCCGAGAAAGTCCGTCCATAATACCAGATCGCCATGCTGCCACGCGGCGAGCGCGTACCCGTCAGGGCGGACAGCGGGTTGCCCATCGTGAACGGAAGAACGGTGCGACCCGATTGCCCGATCCGATCCAGAAGAGCCAGTCCATCGGTAATCACGGCAATTTCCTGCCGGTTGCCCGAGCGCAGGTCCGCCAGCGGCGTATTGCGGAATTCTCCAATGGCAGGCTGCGGATTGGCCGCTACTCGAAGCCGAGCGATAGCGGCCGTCCCCGCATCGGCAGTCATGGGTACGAGCAGGATCAGAAGCGTCAGGTAGAATGCCGCGCGTTGGCTGGGAGGGCCGACAACGCTGTCCCGAGATCGTTCGGCTCGGCCGTTGCCGAGCGCGTAGGCGAGCAGAAGCGCTCCGAAATAGAGGGGGGCTTCGTTGTTCTCGTGATTCTGCGACATTATGGCCGCGCCCGCCCCGATCATGAGGAAGATCCGGGCGATGTCCTGCCAGGCCGGCGGTCGGAAATTCGACGCAAGCTGGTAGATGAGGACCGCCAGCCCGAGGGTGAGCCCGGCCTCCACCAGCTGGATCGCGAACTTCAGCAGACGGAACGTCACGTAATTGGCGGCGGCGATCATTCTGACGTCGGCCAGGTAGCTCGAGGGCGCCCACAAGAGCGCGCCCAAGGCGAGGAACAGGGCGAGGGCGGCGGCCAGGACGAACGCGCGTCGAAGAACGGCTCTCCGCTCGGCCGGCGGATAGGCATCGATGAAGAGGGAAGCGCCGGCAAGCACGCACAAGCCCACAAAGTAGGAGAGCTTGATGAAGAACAAGGCGGCGAGGCCCAACCCGATGAGTATCGACGCCAGCCTCCCGCTGCCACGATGCCCCGTCAAAAGGCCGAAGGCGCATGGGATCGCGATCGCCCAGGACCATCTGTTGTAGGGAACGATGTAAGGCACCGCCTGGCCCGCCAGCGGGGTGCCGATCGCTCGGCCGGAGGCGGCCGTGAGGAATACGAGCAGCATGAGAAGGATGACGACTTCGGGCGAGGCGAGGCGTCTGGAGATACCGAAGGCCAGAAGCGCAGATGCGACGCCCATGAGGAGGTTGCCGTGCACCATCACCGCCAGGGAGGGCGGCTCGACTAGCGTGAGCAGGCTGTAAACGCCGTAGAAGAGCGGCCCCAGCGGGGTGATGAAATCGCGGCTGGAGTCCTGGCCGAGCGAGGCCCTCCAGATCGCATCGGTTTCGACCCACAGATCGCCAAGCAACTGGTTGACCGGGACGTAGGGCAGGGTCAGCTGACTTGCGGCCAGCGTCACCGAGAGCGCAATCGAGACCGCGGCTGAAACCCAGATGAGCTCCGCCGGGCTTCTTTTGGCCATAAGATTCATCATCTTTTCATCCCGCCCGCGAATGATCGGCCTGGACCGGCCTCCTCGACGCTCGGGAGGCGGCCAGCAAGAAGTGCCCCGCCGAAAGCCCGTGAAGAAGCGCAATCCGGTAGGCCGCGCGCGTTCGGCTCTCTTCCCATCCCTCTCCAGGCCAGGCGCGTATGAGCTGACGCAGGAGGTCGACGTCGACGACGGCGGCGGCCGTGGAATCCGCTGCAATGGCCTCAACAAGAGCCTTCACGGCCGGCAAGTCGGCGGTCAGGCCGGTGAACCAGTCGGCGCCCTGATACCCCCTGCGCTTCTCGTCCAGGACGCTTGGCGGAAGCCGGTCGGAAAGGGCGGCCCGGGCAAGCGGCCGTCGCGCGATGCCGTCCAACAGCATCTCGAGAGGCAGCGACAGGCAGAATTCGATGAGCCGGACGTCCGCCGTCGGGTCGCGCTTGTCGATGCCCCACCCTCCGAGTATTCCTTTGCGCAACTCGCCCCAGTCCATTTCCCTGATCGCCGCAGCGCTGTGCTCGAAGTGGTTGCGGGGCCAGCCCGTCTCGAAATCCCGCTCCTCCCGTTCCCGCACGATATCCGTCCAGGAGCGATTGAGCGGTGTCGCGACGCCGCTCTTCGAATCGGGGGAGAAGTGGAGGAGCCGTCGCCGGGCGGAACGGGGCAGCCAAGGCCCGAATGAGCTGACCGCAACGCCCCGAAGCCGGCCCCTCCCGCTCCGCAGGATTGTGGCAGCGGCGCCGGCCCAATCCCGCCACCGTCCCTCCCGCAGGAAATCTGCGAGCAGCGCGTTCGGCGAAGCGCTGATCGTCCAGTTGCCGATTTCTCCGGAAAGAAGGACCCGAGCGCCCTTGGTGGCCGCCGCGGCCCGGATTTCCGAAAGCCACACGTGATTACACAGATTGTAGAGCGGGCGCTCGAACAGCTCCGCATAATTGTCCAGATCCTTGACCGGCGATCGATCGGGGTTCGCCACCAGCACATGGTCGATATTGGGGTAGAGGGCTGCCGTCGCCGCGGCGAGAGGGCCCTCGTCGCTAAACCGATTTGTGGGACCTTTGCTTCCGGCTCCCTCGCGCGGCACGGACGTCAGCGCAACGATGCGGCCGCCCTCGGGCTCCATCAATCTGGCTGCGGTAGCGGCTACCGAGCTGCTGTCCCAACCGCCGCTGAGATGGGCCGCTGCGAGTCCGCCGGCACCACGCAGCCGGCAGCCCACGGCCCGGTCCAGCTCAGCGCGATAAGCCTCCACATATTCATCGAAGGTCTTGAGTTTGAGGTCCCTACGCCTCGGCACCCAATAGCGCCGCCGACGCTCTTCCTGGCTGGTCACCATGACTGAGTGGCCCGGCTCGACTCGCTCTATCCCTTCGAACCAGCTGCTCGCGCCCTCCTGGGGAAGGCCCGCCGTAAACCGCGCGACCGCCTTTACGTCGGGTCGCCGCTCTATATCCGGCAGGGCGTGAAGCCCTTTCGCCATGGATGAGAAGGCGGCGAAATGCCGTCCCCTGTGCCAAAAAAGGGGGCGCTGTCCGAGCGGATCGCGCGCCAGCAGCAATTGCCGCTTGCCTGCGTCGTAGAAGGCGAAGGCGAAATCTCCGACAAACCGCTCGAGGGCGGCTTCCTCCCACCGCTCGAGCGCCCGTAAAAGGAGCTGCGAATCGGCGAGCGTCGCCGATTCGCTGCTATCAATCCCTAAAGAGGCGCATAGCTCCTCGCGATTGTCGAGCCGGACATCGGCGACGAGCGCGAATCGGCCTTCCCCGCCGTAGACCGGCTGCCGGTCGGATTCGTCTTCACGGAAAAGGGGGAAAAGTCGACGGCCGAGCGCCAGTCCGTCGATTTGAGATGCCGAAGCGTCCGCGCCGTAGGCGGCCTGCGCCGCCAGCATCGCGCGGCAATTCCGCAAAGCTTCGCTCGGGGATCGAAAACCCCAGAAGCCGGCGATCGCAGTCATAGAAAAGTCCCCCGCACCGAGGTGGGGGGACTTATCTTTGTCGTAATAACGCCTCAGGAGCCCTGGAGGCCGCCTCCGCCGTCGGTATTGCCGCCGGCCTGGCTTTCGGCCGCACCAGCCTCGAGACGCTTCAGGCCTGGACGAATCCAATCCCGCTTCGGAGCCGAGTGCGCATTCTGAATCTGGGTCATTGAAACTACTCCCTATTGATTCGGTTGGTTAATAACGGTGAATCTTGCGATGTCGCCCTGTCTTTACCCAGCTTTTCAACGCTTTGTCGAGCCCGATTGTGCTGGTGCCGCCACGATTGGGGCGACAGCGATGCCGAAAATCCTCCATCGCCCGCCAATGTTCTGAAAAAGCAGGTCGAATGCGATCGCAGCGGGCCGCAAGGGAAAGGTTCCGCGGATCCGCAGAAGTTCGCCCTGCACGATAGCCGGAGCGAATTGGAAGCTCGGCGCTACCAACAGCGTATAGCCCAGATCGACCTGCTCGTTCCTCAACGCCTGGAAGATGCCGCCGAGGGTGGCCGCCGAGTTAGCAGCCTGGAAGCTCGGTGCTCCGAGGTCGCGCAGGACCGAATAATTGCCGGTCTGGTTGGCGTGGTCGAGCGCCGCCATGGACGACCAGATCAGCTTGTTGATCACGATCGGATCGGGCACCACTGCCTGATTCGCAGCGGTGGCCGGGGCCGGGGCCTGGGCCGAAAGCGGCGAAGCCACGGCCGCAAGGCAACCGGCCAAAAAAAGCCGGGCCGGGGTGATGTACCCCGGCCCGACCTTGGATTGCAGGCTTAGACTTACCACGCAGTCTGGAACCCGGCGCGAGCGCCGATTTCACCGCTGTCGAAACCGATTCCGACGCCCGCGGATACGGACGCGTTGGTGCCGATCCGGGCGGCCATGGAGGCGGTCCCGGCGAGCCGGTTCTGGAAGTAGCCGATGCCGCCCGCGACGCCCATGCTGGTGCCGGCGGGAAGATGGGGCGTCTCCATCGCCAGAGCCATCGCGACTCCTTCATTGGCCTTGCGGATGTTGGCGATGTTGAGGTTGGTCAGGCTCTGCAGGTTGGTGATGTTGGTGTTGATCGTGGCGACGTTCCCCTGGAGCGCCGTGATCTGACCAGCCTGGGCAACCTGAGTCGTCTGCAACGTCCCAACGTTGGTTTGCAGAGTCGCGATGTTGGTGGTGTTGGTCGCGACCTGGCCGAGCAGAGTGGTGTTGGTGCTGACGTTGCCGTTGGCGTCGTTCACGAGCACGCCGGCGGTGGTGTAGCCGCCGAGGCGCACCGTGGAGCCGGCGCCGCCGAGGGTCACCTGATTGGCGGCCGTGGTGGTCGCCTGGTGGCCGATCGCCGTCGAGTTGGCGTGGGTGCTCCTGGCGCCGTTACCGAGCGCGGTCGAGTTCGCAGCCGAAGCGAGGGCATCCCGTCCGATGGCGACGGAGTTGGCCCCCAGCGCGCTCGACACGTCGCCCACGGCGACGGACGAAATTCCTTCCGCAGCCGCGAGGCGGCCCACAGCGGTCGAGAAATTGCCGCGGGCAAAGGCGCGCTCGCCGTTCGCGGTCGCCGATTCGCCGATGGCGAAGGACGAGAAACCGGTAGCGGTCCCGCGCAGACCGGACGCGACGGCCTGGGGCCCGAGGGCGGTGGAGTTCACCCCGGTGGCGCTGGAGGCGAAGCCGAACGCGGTGGCCTGGGCCTGCGTTGCGTTGGCGTTCCGGCCGACGGCGGTGCTGTTGTCGCCGAGCGCGCTCGCGACGTCGCCGACGGCGACGGACGAAAGGCCTTCGGCGGCCGCGAGGCGGCCGACGGCGGTCGAGAAGTTGCCGCGGGCAACGGCTCGCTCGCCATTGGCGGTCGACGAATCGCCCGCGGCGATCGACGAGAAGCCGGTGGCCGTCGAGCGCAGCCCCGACGCGAGCGACTGCGGGCCGATAGCGGTGGCGTTCACCGCGAT
>DASVUW010000089.1:0-4464 GCA_036386845.1 Allosphingosinicella sp.
AGACCGCCCAGATCATCCGAAGCCGTGAGCAGACGAAGCGGATCCCGATCGTATTCCTCTCCGCGGTCAACAAGGAGACGCAGCACCTCATCCGCGGCTATTCGATGGGCGCGGTCGATTACGTGTTCAAGCCCGTGGAGCCGGTCGTGCTCCGCTCCAAGGTCGCGGTGTTCGTCGATCTCTTCCTGATGACGCAGGAAATCCAGCGCAAGGCCGCGCAGGAGCAGAAGCTGCTCGATGCGAATTTGCGCGCCAATGCCGAGCGGCTTCGGGTCGAGCAGGAGCTCCGGCTTGCCGAGCAGCGCCAGGCGGCGATCATCGCCTCGCTTCCGATCGTGCTCTACATCGAGGCGGACGGCCCCTCCCCGCGAGTCCCGCAGTTCGTCGGCGGCAATTTCACGGCCGTCACCGGCTTCGCCTTCGACGCGGTCGAGGCTCAGCCCACCCTCTGGGCCGACCGCCTTCACCCGGACGACCGCGACCGGGCGGTCGACGCGATTCGGGACCGCCAGCGCACCGGCGCCATGAATATCGAATATCGATGGCAGTGCGCAGACGGCCAGTACAAGCATTTCCTCGACCAGGCGGTCCTGCTCCGGGCGGAGGACGGCGGCTCGGCTCGATATGCCGGCACATTGCTCGACGTCACCGACCGCAAGGACCTCGAAAAGCAGCTTCTCGAAGCTCGCAAGATGGATGCGATCGGCAAGCTCACGGGCGGCATCGCCCACGATTTCAACAATCTACTTGCCGCCGTGCTCGGCGGCCTGGGCCTGATCGAGCGCCGCCTTCCGCTCGAGGAGGAGCACAGGAAGATCATCGGCATGACCCGCCGGGCGGCCGAACAGGGATCCGAGCTGGTCAAGAGGCTGCTCGCCTTCGCCCGCCGGCAGACCCTGCAGCCCGACGCGGTCGACATCCGCCGGCTTTCGGCGACGGTCACCGACCTCCTCGCACACACATTGGGAGGGCTGGTTCAGCTCGAATGGCGGTCGGAGGCCGAGGTGTGGCGCGCCTTCGCCGACAGCACCCAGCTCGAGCTTGCGCTGATGAACCTCATCATCAACGCCCGCGACGCCATGCCCACGGGCGGAACGATCGTCGTCGCCGGGCGCAACGCCGCTGCCGCGGCCGGCAATCCGCTCGGCCTTCCCGCCGGCGAATATGTCGTCCTCGCCGTCACCGACGACGGAAGCGGAATCCCGGCCGAGATCCTCGAGCAGGTCACCGAGCCCTTCTTCACCACCAAGGCGGTCGGCAAGGGAACGGGCCTCGGCCTGTCGATGGTCTACGGCTTCGCACACCAGTCGGGCGGAGCGATCGACATAAACAGCCAGGTCGGCCAGGGCACCACGGTCGAGATCTGGCTCCCGCGGGCGCCGACGCCCGATCCGGCACAGGAAGAGAAGGCGCCGGTAGCGCCCGAGGCCGACATTGCCGGCCGCCCCCTTCGAATCCTGCTCGTCGACGACCACGACGCGGTTCGCGAGACCACCGCCGGAATGCTCAGCGACATGGGTCACGAGGTGGAATGCGCCAGCGACGGGCCCGGTTTGTTGCGCAAGCTGAGCGCCTCCCCGGCCGATTACGACCTCATCATCACCGATTACGCCATGCCGCTCCTCTCCGGCGCCGAGGTCCTCAAGCAGGCCCGCGAGATCCGCCCCGGAATGCCGGGGATCATCATCTCGGGCTATGCCGACAGCTGCTCGATCGCCCAGCCCGGAAGCGAATCGGCCGTTCTCACAAAACCCTTCACCCTCGACCAGATGAAGACGGCGATCGGCGCCCTCAGCGCCGCGACCCCGGAGCCCGCGGCCCTATAGAGCAGGCATCCGCCCAGATGGCGGATAGGGCGCTGCGCTACCTTCTGTCCTGCGCGCCGCTCCCTCGTGTAAAGAGCTTCTCCCCTCGCATGGCTACGCCTCATACTTGACGGAGCAGCCGTAGGCCCGGCTCGTGGGCACCGACACGGGCTTGCCCGCTTTCAACTCACTCAAGGCGGCGAGGACGTGGTTGCGCGCGCTTTTCATTTTGGCTTCGTCGCCGGACGGATTGTCGTCGATCCCACCATTATAGACCAGAGTCCCGCCTGGATTGATGACGTACATGTGCGGAGTGGCCTTGGCTCCGTAGGTCCTCCCCACCTCGCCCGTGGGGTCGAGAAGATAAGCGGTGCGGCGGCTCTCCTGACTGGCGGTGAGGGCCTTTGCCTCGGCAGGCGTCATATAGCCTTGCTTGCCTTCGGCGCTGGAATTGACCGTAAGCCAAACCACCGCGTCGGCAGCCGCAGCCGCCTGGGTCTTCTGCATGTTGCCGCTCTCGTAATGCTTCTTCACGGTGGGGCATTCGGGATTGCTCCACTCGAGCACGACCGTTTTTCCGGTGAAGTCCGCTAGGCTGACGACGCGGCCGTTCACGTCGCTGGCTCGGAAGGCGGGCGCCGCCTTTCCGACCAGGAGATCGGGCAAGGTGTCAGCGACCTCCGGGCCGCCGCACGCCACAAGCGCGAGCGACAAGGCCGAAGCGGTCGCCAGACGGGCAACGGCGGCAAACGATGCTTTCATCCTAATTCTCCTGTTGAATGAGCGAGACCACGCGCGACACCGTGAGCAGCTGCGGAAGGACCTCCGGAGGCTTGCCGGGCGCATAATGGATGTAGAGCGGAACGCCGGAGCGTCCCTGCGATTCGAGGAATCGGCCGATCCCCGCATCCCCTCCGGTCCAGTCCCCGACCAGAACGGCGACTTTGTTTTCGGCAAAGGCGCGGGACACTTCCGAGCGTTGAAGGACGGTCTTCTCGTTGACCTTGCAGGTGATGCACCAATCGGCGGTGAAATAGGCGAAGACCGGGCGCCCTTCTGCGCGAAGGCTTGCGAGGCGCGCTTCGCTGAACGGTTCGTCCGCGATCTGCGAGGCAGTCGCTTCGCCCTTGCCGCTGAGGGGTAGGAGCAGCAGGCCCGCCGCCGCGGCCGCGGCCGCGGGTGCGAGGCGCACCCAGAAGCGGCCATCGCCATGGCGGCGGCCTGTCCACCAAAGCGTCAGTCCTAGGGCCAAGGCCGCGGCAAGGCCGAGCGTCATTCCATCGACACCCGACTGACGCCCCAGGATCCAGGCAAGGGCGAGCGCGGTCAGGAACATCGGCACCGAAAGGATATGCCGAAGCCGGCTCATCCAGGGCCCGGGCCTTGGCAGACGCCGCCGGGCGGCGGGCACGAACCCGAGGATCAGGAACGGCAGGGCCAGCCCTAGCCCAAGCCCCGCAAAGACCGCCAGAGCGGCCGGCAGGGGAAGGAGAAGCGCCGCGCCCAGGGCGGCGGCCATGAAGGGGCCGGTGCACGGCGTTGCCACGAAGGCGGCGAGGGCTCCCGTCCAGAACGCACCCGTGGCGCCGCCGGCGGAAGCGAGACCGCCGCCGAGCCCGATCGAAGGCAGCTCGAACAATCCCGCCAGGTTGAGGGCTATCGCCGTCACAAGCAGCAGGAGCAGCAGGATCACTCGAGGGTCCTGAAGCTGGAAGGCCCAGCCCGCCGAAATTCCGCCGGCGCGAAGCGCAAGCACCGCCGCGCCGAGGGCGAGGCAGATCGACACCGCCCCCGCGGTATAGGCGAGCGCCTCCTTGCGCACGTTGGCCTCCTCCCCGCCCGCTTTTGCAAGGCTCAAGGCCTTGAGGCTCAGGATAGGGAAGACGCACGGCATCACGTTGAGCAGCAGCCCGCCAAGGACCGCGCCCGCCAAGGCGGTAAGGATCGTCAAGGCGCTTTGCCGGGAGGCATCGGCGCCGGCGGCCGGAACGACCCCCGGCTGCGCGGCCAGCGAGAGGCCCTGGCCGTCGCGCAGGCGGATCACGCCTTCGACTGAAGAAGGCTGCCGGCCGCCGGCCTTCGTCTCTATGATCAGCGAGTCCCCGTTCCTGGTGACCTTCTGTTCGGCAGCATAGTTGATCGCACCGTCGGTGATCGGGAAGAAATAGGGATTCTCCCCGGCCACCGAGGCGGGCAAGGGGACGGCGAGGCGGAAGCTGCCCTCGCTCCACTGGAATTGCGCCTCGCTTCCGAGCGGCTTCGGCAAGGCCTTGCGAAACTGGTCGAAAGCGGCGCGGCGAGCGGGTGAGGTGCCGGGCACGCCGACCGAAAGGTCGAGCGCCAGATCGACGCTTTCCGGAACGCAGACTTCCTTGGTGCAGACGAGATAATCGAACTTGCCCCTGATCGGGAGCGCCGTTCCCGCGGGGAGGCCACCGGGCACCTTGAGCTTCAGGAGCAGCGCATAGGGACCTTCATAGACATAGTTCATGAGGCCCCCGACGATGAGTCGCCCCGGGACCGGATATTCGAGAGGGCCTGCTACAACGCCGCGCGGAAGCGTCCATTTGACGGTTGGCTCGACGCCGCTGTCACCCGGATTTTTCCAATAGCCGTGCCATCCGGACTCCGGCGTCATCCGGATTGCGAGACTGACCGT
>DASVUW010000090.1:0-11379 GCA_036386845.1 Allosphingosinicella sp.
TGACGAACGGCCAGGGGTTCATGCGCTCATCCGCCGCAGTCGCGCTTCCGCCTTCGTCCGCGCAAGGTCGCCGCGCATCGTCATCAACATCGCCGCTCCGAACAGGCAGGCAAAGCCGAAGAAGGTCAGCGGCAGCGGCCACAGCATCGAGGCGTCGATGCTCGATCCGCGGACGCCGATGCTTTGCCCCTGGTGGAGGGTGCGCCACCACAGCACCGAATAATGGATGATCGGCAGGTTGATCGCTCCGACCAGGCCGAAGATCGCGGCCAGCCTCCCCTCCCCGCCCCGATCGCGTTCGGCGTCGGCCAGGGCGATGAAGCCGATATAGAGGAAGAGGAGGACGAGCATCGAGGTCATGCGGCCGTCCCACTCCCACCAGGTGCCCCAGGCGGGGCGCCCCCAGAGCGATCCGGTCGCGAGGCAAATGAAGGTGAAGACCGCGCCGGGCAAGGCGAGCGCCCGGGCGGCCACTGCCGCGAGCGGGTGGCGCCAGACGATCTGCATCAGGCTCGCCGCCGCGATCCCGGCCCAGCCCGCCATCCCGAGCCAGGCCGCCGGAACATGGACGTACATGATCCGGACCGTCTCCCCCTGGAGGTAATCGGGCGGCGAGAGGAACAGGCCGATGCCGAGCCCGGCCGCGACCAGCAGCGCCCCGCTCCAGCCGATCCAGGCGGTAAGCGGCCGCGCCAGGCGCAGGAAGCGTGTCGGATTCGCGAGAATATGCATTTGCCCGGAGCGTATGTAGCGTCCCCGGCCCGTCATTGCGAGCGGAGCGAAGCAATCCAGCGCGGCGCCCGTCTTATCCGCTGGACTGGATTGCTTCGTCGCTCCGCTCCTCGCAAGGACGGGTCATGTCCACCGATCGCCCCCAGCAGAACCGGCTCGCCGGAATCGGACTGAGGGTCGGCGCGACGACCTGCTTTGCGTTCATGGCGGCGATGATCAAGCTCGGACACGAAGCCGGCATCGGGATCGTCGAGCTTACCTTCTACCGCTTCGCCTTCGGCCTGCCGCCGCTGCTGCTCTGGATCCTGTGGAGCCGCAACATTTCGGTCTGGAGGACGGAGAGGCCGCTGGCCCATGCCTGGCGAACCGTCGCCGGGCTGGCCACCATGGTGATCGCCTTCAGCGTCCTCAGATATTTGCCGCTCGCCGAAGCGACGACGCTCAGCTTCGCGGCGCCCCTTTTCGCGGTGATCCTCTCGGCGCTGGTGCTTGGGGAGAAGGTGGGTCGGCACCGATGGAGCGCAGTCGTCGTCGGATTCCTGGGCGTCCTGGTCGTGATGCGGCCGGAAGGAAGCGACCTTCCGGCCACCGGGCTGCTGCTGGCCGCGGCCGCCGCGTTCGGAGTTGGGGTGACTACGATCACGATCCGCCAGATCGGAAAGACCGAAGGGACTCAGACGACGGTTCTCTATTTCTCGCTTCTCTCGCTGCTCGCGATCGGTGCCTTCATGCCGTTTTTCGGCCGAACCCATGATGGGCGCGAATGGCTGATCCTGATCGCACTCGGCAGCTTCGGCGGGATTGCGCAGCTGCTGCTCACGGCTTCGCTTCGTTTCGCGTCCGTGCCGGTGGTGGTGCCGTTCGACTATACGCAATTGCTTTGGGCAGTATTGCTCGGCTGGCTGATCTTCGGCCACCAGCCGGCCTCGACGACCTGGCTGGGAGCTGTCGTCATCATCGCAAGCGGGCTTTACACGCTCTACCGCGAGCATCGGCTTGGACGTCAGGCGCCGCGAGAACCGGTGCTTTAACGTCATGCCAGCGAAGGCTGGCATCCCAGTGGGTGAAAAGCGCCGGTGCCCTTCACCCGCTGGGGCCCCAGCCTTCGCTGGGGCGACGATTATCTTCCGATCAACCGCATCGCCAAAGCGTCGGCGACTTCCGCCGGATTACGGCCGGTGGCTGAGCTCTCAGTCCAGATCTGCTCGAGCCGGACCGGGATCTGCTCGATCCGGCCTCTCACCGTCTCCTGGTCGCCATCCTTCAGATATTCGGTGGAGACGTTGATGATCCCGCCGGCGTTGATGACGTAATCGGGGGCATAGAGGATTCCGCGCTGGTGGATGCGCTGGCCGTCCTCGGGCGTAGCGAGCTGATTGTTGGCGCCGCCCGCCACGACCGGCACTTTGAGCGAAGCGATCGACTCCCCGGTGAGGATCGCTCCGAGCGCGTTGGGGCTGAGCACGTCGGCCTCGAGGGTCATGATCGCCTCGGGCGCGACCGAGTCGCCGCCGACTTCCGCCGCGAGCTTTTCGGCCCTGCCGCGGTCGATGTCGGTAAGAGTGATCCGGGCGCCTTCTGCGGCCGCCCGACGGGCGAGGCCCGAAGCGACGCTGCCCGCGCCCTGGATGGCGATATGCACGCCGGCCAGGCTGTCCTTGCCGAGGGCCCGTTTCACCGCGGCTTTGACTCCGAGGAAGACTCCGTAGCTGGTGTGAGGTCCCGGATCGCCGCCGACGCTTCCCTCCGCCACCGGGAGGCCGGCGACGTGGCTCGTATGCTCGGACAAGGCGACCATGTCGGCGACGCTCATCCCGACGTCCTCGGCGGTCACATAGCGCCCGCCCAGGCCTTCGACCGCTCGGCCGTAGGCGGCGAGCATCTGAGGAGTCTTGGTGCGGCTCTCATTGGCCAGGATCACGGCCTTGCCTCCGCCCAGCGGAAGGCCGGCCATGGCGTTCTTGAAGCTCATCCCGCGCGACAGGCGAAGAGCGTCGCGGAGGGCCTCGCCCGGCTCGGCATAATGCCAGAAGCGGACTCCGCCGCCGGCGGGGCCCAGATGGGTCGAGTGGACGGCGATGACGGCGCACAGGCCGCTGGTCGTGTCCGTGACGAAGTGGACGATCTCGTGATCGTCGAAGTCGGGATAATCCCACGGGGCTTGCATGTAGAGGTCCTGAATCTGGTCAGGCGCGGTGGGGCGATCGACGGGGCTTGAACCCGCGACCCCCGGTACCACAAACCGGTGCTCTAACCAACTGAGCTACGATCGCCACTGCGCCTTGAGGTGCGGCGCGCACATAGGGGCCGGGGGCTCCGACCGTCAAGGGACGTGTCGGTCGCGAGCCCCCGCCCTTTGCCGGATCACCCCAGGTAGACCATCCCGGCCACGCCCATGGCCGAGAGGCCGAGCATGAGCAGCACGGGGACGATCAGCATCTGGATCAGAGCGTCCCGGCCGCCGCAACGTCCCGTGAGGGTGTATATGCCGTCGCGAAGGAAGCGGTCCATGCTCGGCTTGACGGCGGGATCGGCCTCCACGGCCAGGAAGGTCTTGGCGACGGCGAAGAACATGGCGACGAAAAAGGCGCAGATGACGAGGCTGAAGGCCGCGAGCGGCGAGCCGGCGAAGAAGGCGAAAAGAACTCCGATCAGCCCGACATAAGCCGAAACCACCAGTCTGGCGGCGCCGACCGGAAGGTCGGGGATGGCCCGTGCGGGCTGAGCGGACAATGTGGGCAGGGAAGCGGTCTCGGACTCCGCGAGCGCGGCCCGGATGTCCGGCCAGACGGCCGCGACATTGTGGGTGTTCGAGCGAAGATCCTGATGGCGCATTGTCGTCCTCCTTGATGATGGAAAGGAGGATAAAATGGGCGGCGGAGCGCGGACATTCCGATCTTGTACCTAAGGGTTTTCCCTTAGGCCGCCCGCCCGGCCAGCATGGCCATTCGAACGAGCTCCGAGAGGCTTCCGGCCTGCATCTTGGTCATGACGTTGGCCCGATAGATCTCGACGGTCCGGGCGCTGATGCCGAGGTCGAAGGCGATGATCTTGTTAGGCTTGCCCTCGATCAGGCCCTCGAGCACCTGACGCTCGCGCTCCGAGAGCGCCTCGATCCGCCCTACGATCGCCCTACGCCCCTCCTCTTCAGCCCTTGAGCCGTTACCCTGGGCAAGCGCTGTGTGGATGGCCGAGAGGAGGACCTCCTGGGCGAAGGGCTTTTCGATGAAGTCGCTGACCCCCGCCTTCATGGCCTGAACCGCCAGAGGGACGTCGGCGTGGCCGGTGATCACGATCACCGGGTCCGTCACCTTCATCGCCTTCAGGCGCTCGACCAACTCCAGACCCGATAGCCCAGGCATCCGGACGTCGGTGACGATGCAGCCGCGCTCCATCCCGGGCACGGCCTGGAGGAACTCGACGGCCGAAGCATAGGTCCGGACGTCGAGCCCCGCCGTCTCGAGAAGGAAAGCGAGCGAATGCCGCATCGCCTCGTCGTCGTCGACGACATGGACCGTCCCTTCATTCGCCACCGGCCTCGTCCTCCCTTTCGACCAACCTCAACGTAAAATGAAACACCGTGCCCCCGCCCGGCGCCGACTCGGCCCAGAGCCGCCCGCCATGCGACTCGATTATCGTGCGCGAGATTGAAAGGCCGATGCCCATGCCGTTCGCCTTGGTCGTGACGAACGGCTGGAACAGCTGCCCTGCGATGTCCTCGCTGATCCCCGGCCCGGTGTCGGCGACGCTCACCCGAGCCATTCCATCGTCACCGGCGCTCGCCTCGATCCTGAGCTCCCGCCGTGGTGATTCCTCCATCGCATCCATGGCGTTTCGAATGAGGTTGAGGACGACCTGCTGCACCTGCACCTTGTCCGCAAGCACCAGGCCGGCGGCCGGATCGATGGCGAAGCGGATGTCGATTCCATGCTCGCGCGCTCCCACCAGCGCCAGGGCGCTGGCGTCCTGGAGCAGCCTCGGAAGATTCTCGATTCGCCGCTCGGTCTCCCCGCGAGCGACGAAGTCCCGAAGCCGCCGGATGATCTGCCCGGCGCGAAGCGCCTGCTCCGAGGCGCGCTCCAGCGCATCGCCGACCTTGACGAAGTCCACACCTTCCCGGGCGAGCATCGATCGGGAGCCGGTGACGTAGTTCGAGATAGCGGACAGCGGCTGGTTGAGCTCGTGCGCCAAAGCAGAGGCCATCTCGCCAAGCGCGGTAAGGCGCGAGACATGAACCAACTCGGACTGCAGCTCCTGAAGCCGGCTCTCCGTCTCCTGTCGCTCCGTCAGGTCGCGAATGAAGCCGGTGAAATAGCGGCCGCCGGGCCCTTTCACTTCGCCGACGGCCAGCTCCATCGGAAAGGTGGAGCCGTCGCGGCGCTCGCCTACGACGACGCGCCCGATGCCGATGATGCGGCGCTCGCCCGTCGTGTAATAGCGCTCCAGATAGAAGTCATGCGCCTCCCGGTGCGGCGATGGCATCAGGACGTTGACGTTGCGGCCCACCGCCTCGGCCGCAGTCCATCCAAACAGGCGCTCCGCAGCCGGGCTGAAGCTTCGGATGAGGCCCGCCTCGTCGATCACGATCATCGCGTCCGGGATCGTGTCGAGGATGGAGCGAAGATGCGCCTCGCGGTCGCTGAGCTCGGCATGGGCCGAAACGGCGCGCTCGCCGGATCGCTGGAACCATTCGCCGCCGACGGATAGCGCCGCTCCGACAGCGAAGAACAGGACCGCGCTCGTCGCGGGATCCACTCCGAAGCCGCCTAGCACAAGCCCCGCGCAGGCCCCCACGACCGTCGCCGCGAGCCCAGGCCAGAAGCCACCGAGCGCGGCGGCACCGACCACGGCGGGGACGAAAAGCAGCGCATCCTCCCGCCCGAGGGCCTGGCGCGCAAGAAGACCCGCCGCCACGCCCGCAATAGCGAAGGCGAGCGCGGCCGCGGTCCTTCGCCGGGCGAGCGGAAAAAGAGAGGCAGCTTTCAGGTCCACTTCCTTCGCCTTTAGCGGCACCCCTCCCGACCTCGACCTACGGGATTGTACCTACGGGCTTCTCCTGAATGGGAGCAACCGTCGACGGCTTCTAAACCGGCGGGCATCGAGACCAAGGAGACCCGCAATGAACCCGCCGCTGATCGACCTCAACGTCCACCACGCCCCGAGCGGCCTTTCCGACCGGGTGGCGTTCGGCTTCACCAAATTGCTCCGCTTCTGCGCCGACACCTTCTTCGCGAAGCGCTACGGCCACCGCGCCGTGGTCCTCGAGACGGTGGCGGCGGTGCCGGGAATGGTCGGAGCCACGATCAACCATCTCCATTGCCTGAGGCGGATGTGCGACGACCGGGGCTGGATCCGGACCCTGATGGACGAGGCCGAGAACGAGCGGATGCACCTCATGACGTTCATCGAAATCAGCAAGCCGACCCTCTTCGAGCGCTTCGTGATCATCGCCGTCCAGTGGGTCTTCTATCTCGCCTTCTTCGCGCTCTACCTCGTCTCCGCCCGGACCGCCCACCGGGTGGTGGGTTATTTCGAGGAGGAGGCGGTGATCAGCTACACCCATTATCTCGCCGAGATCGACGAGGGCCGTTCAGCCAACGTGCCCGCGCCGGACATCGCCAAGCGTTACTGGGGCCTGCCCGACGACGCGACGCTTCGCGACGTTGTGCTGGTGGTTAGAGCCGACGAAGCCCACCACCGCGACGTCAACCATGGCTTCGCGGACGAGCTGGCCGGCCTCGAGCCGGGCCAAGTCGCCCCCTGCCCTCCCCATGTCGAGCTTCAGCCCAAGTGGAAGCAGGCCGCGTGACCGGGCCGGGCGACATCACCGAAGAAGCGCTCGGCCGACTGGTCGAGCGCTTCTACGCGAAGGTGCGGCGCGACGCCCTGCTCGGGCCGGTCTTCGACGGCGCCATCAAGGACTGGCCCGAGCATCTCGACCGGCTCCAGAGCTTCTGGTCGTCCGTCATGCTGACCAGCGGCCGCTACAAGGGCCGGCCGCTTCCGGCGCATCTCAGGCACGGCGCCGAGATGACTCCGGAGCGCTTCAGCCGCTGGCTGGCGCTGTGGAAGGAAACCACGGCCGAGATTTTCCCGGCGGAAGCAGCGGCGGCGCTGCAGTTCAAGGCCAGCCGCATAGCGGAAAGCCTGTCGCTCGGCATCTGCTTCGCGAACGGCCGCGAGGGGCTGAGAGGCGCGGCGTGACGGAGCCGCCCTACAAGGTCACGCCGGTCTTCGATGAGTCGACCCTTCCGGCCGGGCTCCGTCGGGTGCATTCCACGAAGGAAGGCGTTTGGGGCGTCGTCCGCCTACTGGAGGGTCGGCTTCGGCTCTCATTCCCGGGAACGGGCCGGGAACTTGTGCTGACGCCCGACGCCGCAGGCACGATCGAGCCCTGCGAGCCGCATTTCGTCGAGCCGCTGACGCCCTTCAGGATGCAGGTCGAATTCTATCGCTCGAGTCCGTCCACGCCAGAAGACTCAGCCCCTCCCGCCGCAGCCAGCGGACGAGCAGCATGAGGGCGACGGCGGCAAGGCCGCTGGCCAAGCCGATCCAGATGCCCACGCCTTTCCAGCCCAGCCCGAAGCCGAGGCCGACGCCGGTGACGAGGCCGATCACCCAATAGCCGATTGCGGCGTAGATCATCGGCACCTTCGTGTCCTGGAGCCCGCGAAGCATTCCGGCGGCGACGACCTGGGCGCCGTCGAATATCTGGAAGAAGGCCGCCACGATCAGGAAGGACACCGCGAGCGGGATGACCCGCTCGTTGGCCGGAAGCGCCGGATCGAGGAACATCGTCACCAGGGCGTAGGGGAAGACCAGCATGACGAGGCCGGTCACCGCCATGAACCCCGTGCCGAGGGCGAAGGCTGTCCAGCCCGCTCGGGCGATCCCGGCCCGGTCACGTCGCCCGAACGCCAGTCCGACCCGGACCGTAGCCGCCTGCGACAGGCCCATCGGCACCATGAAGCTGAGGGCCGCGAGCTGGATGGCGATGGCGTGGGCGGCGATCGACTCGGCGCCGATCAGGCCCATGAGGAAGACGGCCGCGTTGAAGATGGTGATCTCCAGCGCCAGGGTCACCGCGATCGGAAGCCCAAGCCGCCAGACCTCGCGGAACCGCGGCCAGTCGGCCCGCCAGAAATGGCCGAACAGGTGGAAGCGCCGGAAGCGCCGGTGCAGCAGGACCACGAGGGCCATTCCGACGAACATGAGCGTGTTGGCGAGCGCGCTCCCGATTCCGGCGCCTGCCAGCCCCAGCTTCGGCAGGCCGAGATGGCCGAAGATGAGGCCGTAATTGACGATCCCGTTGAAGAGCACCGCGACCAGACCGACGACGAACGACCAGAGCGGCTTCTCCAGCGCGGAGATGAAGGAGCGGAGGACGAGGTACCAAAGGTAGGGAAGGAACCCCCATTGAAGGGCGCGTACGAACAGCTGCGCGTCCGCGGCCAGAGCGGGGTCCTGGCCGATGGCGACGAGGATCGAGCCGCTGAACCAAAGGACGGCCCAGACCGGGATGGTGAGTGCGACCGCGGCCCACATTCCCTGGCGGACGGTCCGGCGCACGTCGCGGACGCTGTGGCTCCGCTCGCCCAGCTCCTTTGCCATCATGGGAGCGGTCGCGGTGACCAGGCCGATCCCGAAGATCAGGAAGGCGAAATAGATGTTCACCCCGAGCGTCCCGGCGGCGAGCACCGACGGCCCCGCCCAGCCGAGCAGGACGACGTCGGTGACGTGGATCAGCGCCTGCGCGATGTTGGTGAGGATGAGCGGCCAGGCGAGCGCCAGCGTCGCGCGGATCTCGTCGCGCCAGAGGCGGCGGTTCTCGGGGCTCGGCTGAAGCATGGTGGATGCCGTAGCCGGTGCCGGGCCGGAACGGAACATTCGTCGTCCCAGCGAAGGCTGGGACCCCGGGGGGTGAAGTCCTCGGCGCCTTTCACCCGCCGGGGCCCCAGCCTTCGCTGGGGCGACGACGCTTTCGCCGGGATGGCGCCGTCCCTATCTCCCGATCATGATCCCACTGTCAGTCCTCGACCTCGCCCCCGTCCCAGAGGGCGCCGACGCCGGCCAGGCGCTGCGCAACTCGCTCGAGCTCGCCCAGGCCGCCGAGAGGCTCGGATATCGCCGATTCTGGATGGCGGAGCACCATTCGATGCCGGGCATCGCCAGTGCCGCCACGGCGGTGGCGCTCGCCTTCGTCGGTTCGGGCACCTCCACCATTCGCATCGGCGCCGGCGGAGTGATGCTTCCGAACCATGCGCCTCTGGTCATAGCCGAGCAGTTCGGCACGCTGGAGTCGCTCTTCCCGGGGCGGGTCGATCTGGGCCTCGGCCGAGCGCCGGGCACCGACCGAGCCGCGGCCTACGCCCTGCGGCGGACCCTCGCTTCCGACGAGAATCAATTCCCGCAGGATGTCATCGAGCTGAAGGGCTATTTCGAGGCACAGCAAGGTCGCGCGGTCCGGGCGGTTCCGGGCGAGGGGCTGGACATCCCGCTCTGGATCCTCGGCTCCAGCCTGTTCGGAGCGCAACTGGCGGCGATGCTCGGTCTTCCTTATGCCTTCGCCTCCCATTTCGCCCCGGGACAGATGTTGGAGGCGATTCAGGTCTATCGCGAGCGCTTCCAGCCGTCGGCCCAGCTCGACCGTCCCTACGTGATGCTTGGCTTCAACGCCTTCGCCGCGGAGAGTGCGCAGGAAGCGGAGCTGCTCGCCACCTCGGTGCAGCAGGCCTTCGTCAATCTGCGCACCGGCAAGCCGGGCAAGCTGCCGCCGCCGGTCAGCGGCTATGCGGAGACCCTCCCATTGGAGGGCCGCGCCTTGCTTCGCCAGGTCCTCTCCTGCTCCGCCATCGGTGATTCCGATACGGTGAAGGAGAGGATCGAAGCGTTCGTGGAGCGGACCGGCGCGGACGAGCTGATGATCACTTCGCAGATATTCGACCACCAGGCCCGGTTGCGTTCGTATGAGATTGTGGCGGAGGCGATGGATTGAGCCGTCGTCCCAGCGAAGGCTGGGACCCCAGGGGGTGAAGAACACCGCGCCCTTCACCCGCCGGGGCCCCAGCCTTCGCTGGGGCGACGTCAGTCTCGCCCATCCAGCTCCCTTACCAACCGCTTCGGCGCCTGCGCCCTATAGCTTTCGTCGATCCAATCCTGGAGCTGGTCGAGGCTGGGCATTTCCCCCTCCGAAGGGGTGAAGCTCACCCAGCCCGACTTCCCCAGGCCGTAGGCGGTCGGCTTCGCGTAAGGCAGCTGGAGCGCGACTTCGCCGGTATAGGGAAGCTTCACCGACAGGCTGAACGCCTGCCCCGCCACCGGGAGATAGGCGAAGGTCTTGTCGTTCACCGCGAGGTCGTCATGATCGGGCCAGGGCGCCTTGGAATGAGCGCCCGGATAAGCGAGACCGAAAGCGCGAAGCGCCTTCACGATCGAGTCGGCCGCTTCGCCCATTCGCCGGAACCTCCTTGTCGCGCCGTCATTAGCATAACCAAGGAGAATTCGGCATGGACGACAAAGAGAAGATCAGCACCGGCCCGAACGAGCGGGCGCGCAACGAAAGCATCGCCGGCACCGGCCCGGGCCTTCCCGACGACGCCCGCGGCCCCGGGGAGGAGCTTCCCGAGGCGCCTACGGACGAGGATGTGGAGCGGGCGGCGAAAGCGCTGGGAGTTCCCGGCTCGGAGGACGACTAGGCTGGAGGGGCGTGGTGGGCGCGGTAGGGATTGAACCTACGACCCCACCCGTGTGAAGGGTGTGCTCTACCACTGAGCTACGCGCCCACGCCTCTCGGAAGCGGCGTCCTAATCGGCGGCGGGAAGCCTGTCCAGATACCTGATCAGCGTCCGACGCTGTCCTTCAGCACCTTGCCCGCCTTGAACTTGGGCTGGGTGGATTCCTTGATCTGCATCGGTTCGCCGGTGCGGGGGTTGCGGCCCGTGGAAGCCTTGCGCTTCGACAGGGAGAAAGTGCCGAAACCCACCAGCCGGACTTCGTCGCCGCGCTTGAGAGCGTTCTGGATCGTATCGAACACGCCTTCGACCGCCCGGGTCGCGTCCCCGCGGCTGAGCCCGGTCGCGTCGGCCACCGCCCCGATAAGCTCCTGCTTGTTCATCTCTCCCGAACCCCCTTCATTCCGATTGAGTCGCAGTTGGCGCTTCCCTTCATCTAACGGCAGGAGCGGAGAGGGAGTCAAAAGGAAAGCGCGACTTTCCGTGGGAAAATCGCGCCCTCCTGCTCCAAATCGATTGATGCGTTGCACAAATATCCTCCCCGCCGCGAAGCGGTGGGGAGAGGGACCATGCGGAGCATGGTGGAGGGGTACTTGCCGAGGCCTCGTCAGCGACCCCTCCACCATCCTTCGGATGGTCCCCCTCCCCATGCTTCGCATGGGGAGGATCTTCAGTGCCTTATGGACGCGCCCGCCGCTTCGTCCGGAGCCGTCGCAAGCTCGGGAGCCGGAACCGCGGCGAGATCGTCGGCATCGGTCCAGTCGATCGGAGCGACGGGGGTCGCAAGGGCGTGGCTCAGCACCTCGTCGACATGACTGACGGGGACGATCTCGAGCCCGCCGGTGATGGTCGTCGGGATCTCGACCAGGTCCTTCTCGTTCTCGGCCGGGATCAGCACCTTCTTGATGCCGCCGCG
>DASVUW010000091.1:0-4012 GCA_036386845.1 Allosphingosinicella sp.
CTGCGGCGGTGAGGTCGGCGAGGCTGAGCACCGGGCCTGCGAGCCAGCGGCGGTGATCGAGCAGATAGTCGATATAGTCGAGATGGTTGTTGGCGGTCTTCATCGCCTCGCGGAGTATCCTCGTGTCCGGCGCGTCGCGGCTGACCAGGCGCTTCGTCATCCGCTCCTCCATGAGCGGCGCCACCACCTCGCGGTACAGCCCCTCGTCGAACCACGACACCAGCCGCCGGACCTCGGCCCGGTTGGCGGCCGTGCCCGGGATCATCGGCGAGCGGTCGACCGTCTCCTCGAAATATTCGCAGATCGCCTTGGAATCGATGAGGACGATCCCGCGCGCCTCCTCGACCAGCACCGGGGTCTGGCCCGACGGATTGAGGTCGGTGAACTCGTCGCGCTTCAGCCAGGGCGATTCGCGCACAAGCTCGTGAGCGACCCCCTTCTCGGTCAGCATCAGCCGGACCTTGCGCGAAAAGGGGCAAAGGGGGAATTGGTAGAGCTGCCACATGCGAGGGCGTCTCTAGCGCCGGCGGCCGGGCCGCGCCACTTGCTTAATTCCTCCCCGAGATTTCTCGGGGAGGGGGACCGCGCGAAGCGCGGTGGAGGGGTTCTTCTGAGTTGGAGAGGGCCCCTCCACCAGGCTTCGCATGGTCCCCCTCCCCTGCAAATGCAGGGGAGGAATTAGGGCTCAGCGCGGCTCGTAATCCCGCTCGTAGCGATCGTCGTAATGATCCTCGTCACGCCGATCGCCGCGATCCTCGTAGCGGTAATCCCGCTCGTAGGGCCGGGCGTGACGCCCGCGGGCGATCGCGTCCTCCATCCGGCGGGTGGCGTCCTCGAGGCTCCGGCGGAGGATCGGAGTCATCAGCGCGACCTGCTCCATCGCCGCGCCGAGGCCGACCGTGACCGCTCCGATCTGGTCCCTTATCCGCTCGCGCGCATAGGGGTCGTGGCGGCCGCCGGCGAGGTCGCCCAGAGTCTCGGGCCCGCGGCGGTAGCGCCGATGATAGGGATCAAGCGCGTCCACGACCGGGCCGATGTCGACGTCCATCAGCGCCTCGGTCGCCCGGCCCAGCGAGTCGCCGATCCGCTCCACCTCCTGCGGCGGCGGCAGCCGTCGGACGATGTCCTCGTCGCGGGGATCGTGACGGGGCTGAGCCAAAGCGGGCGAGGTCGCGGCGAGCGCCGTCAGGGCGATGATGAGCTTACGCAATTGAGGCCTCCTCGAACATGGGCGCACCGGCGAAAACGCGCGGCGGTGCGACTCGGTTGCCGGTTATGGCGGAGGCAGGCTGAGCCTAGTCTGAACGCGGATCTGCCTCCCTGCCGCGAAGCGGTGGGGAGGGGGACCATGCGAAGCATGGTGGAGGGGTAGCTGGAACAGCCTGCGCCAACTACCCCTCCACCCCGCTACGCGGGGTCCCCCTCCCCATGCTGCGCATGGGGAGGCAAATCACCTCGCCATCAGCCACACCAGGGCCACCGTCCCGACCACGATCCGGTACCAGGCGAAGGGCGCGAAGCCGTAGCGGGTGACGATCCCGATGAACGCCTTGATGACGACGATCGCGACCACGAAGGAGACCGCGAACCCGACCGCGATGTCGCCGAGGTCGCCGGCGCTGAGCTGGGCGCCCGACTTCAGCATGGCGTAGGCCGAGGCGCCGATCATCGTCGGGACCGCGACGAAGAAGCTGAACTCCGCCGCCGTCTTGCGCTCTACCCCCAGCGCCAGGGCCCCCATGATCGTCGCGCCCGAGCGGCTCACCCCCGGGATCATCGACAGGCACTGGATCAGCCCGATCCCGAGCGCCGTCTTCCACCCCATCGCCTCGACGCTCTGTGTCGTCACCCGCTTGGTCATCCGCTCGATGAGCAGGATCGCGATTCCCCCGACGATCAGCGCGACCGCGACGATCTCCGGAGTCTCGAGCATCCGCTGGATCCCCTCATAGGCGACCGCTCCGATCGCCATCGACGGGAGGAAGCCGAGAAGCACGTTGCGGGTGAAGGCGACCGGCCCCGCCGACCAGCCCAGCAGGCCGACGAGCACCTCCCAGAAGCGCCGCCAGTAAAGCACGATGACGGCGAGGATCGCGCCCAGCTGGATGACGATCTCGAACGTCCCCTCGGCCTCGCTGTCGAAGCCCAGAAGCTCGGCGGCGAGGACGAGGTGCCCGGTCGAGGAGACCGGGATGAACTCGGTCACCCCCTCGACGATTCCGAGCAGGATGATGGTGAGGAGCGAGGCTTCCATCAGTTCGTCACGGTTGGGGCTGGCTCGTCATCCCGGCGAAGGCCGGGATCCCAGCGAGTGAAAGGCACGGTGCAAGTTCTCCCTGGGGCCCCGGCCTGCGCCGGGGCGACGGCGTTTCAATAAGGCGATTTCGCAGCGAACCTTCCGTGCTGGCGGTAACTCGTCAGCCACCCCTCGGACACCGCGGCGAGCGGCGTTTTCGGAAGCCCGAACGCCTCCAGCCCCTCGGCCCCTTCGGCCACGACATTGTCGCGCCTCAGCATCAGCCACTGGTCCCAGGTGATCGGCGCTCCGGGCAGCCAGCCGGTCGTCCGGGCGATCAGCCGGCCGAACGGATCGGGAATGTCGATGAGGGGCCGACCGCGGCCGGTCGTCTCGCCCACCCACTCCATCAGCTCGCGCATGGTGAGGACCTGAGGCCCGCCCAGCTCGTAGGTCTTGCCGCCGTGCCGGCGCGGGTCGAGCGCCGCGGCGGTGATCGCCCGGCCGACGTCGGCGGCGTAGACCGGCTGAAGCCTGGTTGCGCCGCTCACCACCGGGAGGACCGGAGCGAGCCGGGCCATTCCGGCGAAGCGGTTGACGAAATTGTCCTCGCGCCCGGGAAAGCGGCCCGGACCGCCGCCTCCCCTTCCCCCTTGCTCCGGCCATAAGCGGATTCGCTCTCCGGATCCGCGCCGATCGCCGAGACATGGACGAGGGTCCCGGCACCGGCCTCCGCGGCCGCCTCGGCGACGTTGCGCGCTCCGGCGACGTGGACCGCGTGGAAATCGCCCTTCAATATCCCGACCAGGTTGATCACCGCGTCGCTGCCCTTGACGGCGGCCCGGACGGCCTTCGGGTTCCCGATATCCACCGGAACCAGGTGCATCTGCCCGACGGCCGCCAGCGGGTGGAGGAAGTTCGCCTGCCGCGGATTGCGCTGCGCCACCCGCACCCGGGCGCCGGTCTTGAACAGCGCCTGGGCGGTATAGCGGCCCAGAAAGCCGCCGCCGCCGAACAGGGTCACCACGCGGTCTCTCGCGTCCATCTACATGTCCTCGTTGGGGACAGTCGCTCGTGGCCGTCCCCTTTAAGCGCCTGGAATATTGCGGCGACCCCATGCCCTGTAGCCCCCGCGTTGACAAGCGCGGGCACGCCCCCTAGTTCGCGCCCCCTACCTAGTTGTACTCCTCTCTGGGCCCAGGTGGCGGAATTGGTAGACGCACCAGCTTCAGGTGCTGGCGTTCGCAAGGACGTGGAGGTTCGAGTCCTCTCCTGGGCACCATTTCTCTTTTCGCCCGCATTCGCTGCCGCCGGCACGGTAACGGCGGCTCCGTCCGCATCAAAAGCCGAGCGTGAAGCGAAGCGCGCCTCCAACGTCGTTTTTCATCGATTCGATGTGGCCGGGATCGGTCCTCAAATATGCATTGGCGGCTAGGCTTCCGCCCAGCAGCCGCGTCCAGTACGAAATCTCGTAATCCAGCTCTCGCCCTGTGGGAGCGAGATTGAAGAAACGCTGCTGATAGCCGACGTCGCCGGATGCATAATCGTAGCTCACCGGCAGATCGATATCGAAGCCGCCGGTGCGGACTCGCAGCGGCTGCGTGACTCGCAGGGCGACTTTGTCGCCGGCCATGAAAGCGCCGGTCTTGGCGAGGTCGAACGCATTGGCGCTGCTGGAGAGCCGCCCGCCTTTCACCAGAGCGCCGCTGCCCTGTATCCACGTCCAGCCGTGCCGATAACTGGCAAAGGCCCCCCATCCTCCACCGAGGTCGATCG
>DASVUW010000092.1:0-2473 GCA_036386845.1 Allosphingosinicella sp.
TGCGCTGGAACTGCTCGATTCGGGTGAAGCGCGGGTTGCCGAGCCGATCGCGGGCGGCGGTTGGCAGGTCAACCAGTGGCTCAAGAAAGCGGTGTTGCTGTCGTTCCGCTTGAATGCGATGGCCAAAATCCCAGGTGGCCCCGGCGGGGCGGCGTGGTGGGACAAGGTGCCGTCCAAATTCACTGGCTGGGATGCAGCTCGATTCTCCGCCGCCGGTTTTCGCGCGGTGCCGGGTGCGATCGTCCGCAAGGGCGCTTTTATCGCCCCCAATGCGGTGCTGATGCCAAGCTTCGTCAATCTTGGCGCTTACGTTGGCGAGGGCACGATGATCGACACCTGGGCGACGGTCGGAAGCTGCGCCCAGATCGGTAAGAACGTCCATATCTCGGGCGGCACCGGGATCGGCGGAGTGCTCGAGCCGCTTCAGGCCGGCCCCGTCATCGTCGAGGACGACTGCTTCATCGGCGCCCGCTCCGAGGTCGCCGAAGGCGTGATCGTCGAGCAAGGGGCGGTCCTCTCCATGGGCGTGTTCCTCGGCGCCTCCACGAAGATCGTCGACCGCGAGAGCGGCGAGGTCCACATGGGCCGGGTCCCCCCTTACTCCGTCGTCGTCCCGGGCACGCTTCCGGGCAAGGACGGCGGCCCCGGCCTCGCCTGCGCCGTCATCGTCAAGCGAGTCGATGCCCGCACCCGCTCCAAGACCAGCATCAACGAGCTACTGAGGGACTAGGATGGAGGCACGTCATCCCAGCGAAGGCTGGGATCCCAGGGAGTGAAGGGCGCGGCGCCTTTCACCCGCCGGGGCCCCAGCCTTCGCCGGGGCGACGGGATTACATTTACCGCGAGCCTGCGGCCTCCGCCTGAACACCCCGGTCGAGCCCCTCCCTGATCAGCACCGCCGCCCGCCCGCTCTCCCAATCCTCCATCCCGACGACCCGCCAGACCTCCCGCCCCTGCGAGTCGTAGAGGATCGTCGTCGGCAGGGTGCCGGCCTTGAGCTCCGTCATCAGCGCCATTTGCGGGTCGAGCCAGGTCTCGAGGTTGCGATAGGCCTGCTTGGCGAAGAAGGCCTCGACCTTCTCCCGCCCGTCAAGATCCTGGCTGACCGTCAGCACCTGGAGCCGGCCGGCCTCGCGGGCCGCCAGCCGGTCGAGGGTCGGCATCTCGGCGACGCAGGGCGCGCACCAGGTCGCCCAGAGGTTGAGCAGGACGGGCTTGCCGCGGAAATCGGCGAGGGCGGCCGGGCCGCCGTCCGGATCCTCGAACGCCGTCGCCGGCGCCGCGCTTCCGGCCCGCGAGCGGTCGAGCATGCCCGCCGGCGGTGGCTCGGCGGGACCGCCCGGAGCGGGCTGATCGGGGGCGACTTCATTGTTTTGCTCCGCCGCGGGAGAGCAGGCCGCAAGCATGAGGGAAAGGAGCAGGACGGGCCGCATGCCGGTCGCCTAGAGGCTGAGGCGCCGGACTGGAAGCCTTGGCGGGATACTTCGAACCCTATCCGTCATTCAGGCGAAAGCCGGAATCCATGAACACGGCAGCTGCAAACCCGCGCCGCTGTCCGGCAGACCCGGATTCAACGCGTTTCCTAACCTTTTGTGGCGATTCCTGGCGATTCCTCGCGATTATTGGCGATTTGCAAACAGGATTGCGCGTTTCCCGGCGCTTATAATTCTCTCGTAAGAACAACGATTTAGTCTCGAACCATGGCCCTCGGACAAGTCGAAAAGGCCGCTGTTCGCTCTATGTTCCACGTGAAACAGGTGATGGAACTGCATCATCGTCCACATGCTGAAACCGATTTCCGGGCGGGCGACAGTCTCCCTGGCGGGCAGCAGGATTCGCCTTGGCCCCCCGCGCGCCCCTGCGCTATGGCGGCGCCTCACCATGCGCACCTTGCTCCTCCTCTCCGCCCTCGCCCTGCTCGCCGCCTGCGGCAATATGGAGCCGCTTCAGCCCAAGGCCGGTCAGGGCATGCCCGCCAGGCCGGCCATGGCGGCCAGGGCGCCGACCACCGACGAGCTTCTGACTCCGCCGCCCCACGCCCGTCCCGACCGCCAGGACGACGGCCTTCGCCGCTCGGAGGAGCGCGAGGACGATCCTTTCGACCTTCCCCCGACCGGCTGATCCGCCGCCGTCGCCCATTCACCGGAGACCCAGTTGAAGAAAGTCAGAAAGGCGGTCTTCCCCGTCGCCGGACTCGGCACCCGCTTCCTTCCGGCCACCAAGGCCGTGCCCAAGGAGATGCTCACCGTCGTCGACCGGCCGCTCATCCAATATGCGGTCGAGGAGGCGGTGGAGGCGGGGATCGAGCAGATGATCTTCGTCACCGGACGCGGCAAGACCGCGCTCGAGGACCATTTCGACATCGCCTTCGAGCTCGAGGCGACGCTTCGGGCCCGCGGCAGGTCGCTCGACTCGCTGGCCGGGACCCGGCTCCCGCCCGGAGCGGTCGTCTCGGTGCGTCAGCAGGAGCCGC
>DASVUW010000093.1:0-13109 GCA_036386845.1 Allosphingosinicella sp.
CGGCCGTGCGCTTGAGCCTGGTTCATCTCATGGTCCGGAACGCCCGCCGCCCGGTCTTCCGGAGTGAAGATGATCGCTCCGGGCTGCCCAAGCGCCTCGCGCTCCGGATAGCCCGTGATCCTCTCCGCACCGACGTTCCAGCTCGTGACGATGCCGCGAGGATCGACCGTGACGATCGCGAAATCCTCGGCGCCCTCGACGATCTGGCGGTAGCGCCGCTCGCTGAGTCGAAGCGCCTCCTGGGCTCGCAGGGCCTCGGTCACGTCGTGGCCTTCGCAGAATATGCCCGTCACCCGGCCGGCCTCGTCGGTCACCGGCTCGTAGATGAAGTTGAGGAAGCGCTCCTCCATCGGACCGCCCGACGAGCGCTGGAAGACGATCGGGACATGGTCGGCGACGAATCGCTGCCCGGTGCGATAGGCGCGGTCGAGCCAGCCGAAGAATTCCTGCCCAGCAAGCTCGGGAAAGGCCTCTCGGACCGTCTTGCCGACGAAGTCCCTGTCCCCGAAAAGCCTCGAATAGGATTCGTTGACGAACTCGAACTCGTGATCGGGCCCGCGCAGGATGGTGATGAATCCTGGCGCCTGCTTGAACAGGCGCCGCTGGCGATCAGTCTCAAGCGCCGCCCGGCGCTCCGCCAGGACCCGCTCCGTGGTTTCCACGACGATCGCGATCACCCCGGTCGGCTTGCCGCTCTCGCCCGCCACCGGCGAATAATCGAGGTTCATCCAGACCTGCTCGGGCCGGCCGTTCCGGTGGAGAATCAGCTCCTGGTCCTTGTAGGACAAGGTCCCGCCGCCAAGCACCGTCCTCATCACATGGTCGTTGAACTCGGCAACCTCGGGCCAGCCTTCGCGAACCTTGCTTCCCAGGAGGCGCGGATGCCGGGCTCCAGCAAACTGCGAATAAGCGTCGTTGTAGATCATGACGCCGTCCTCGCCCCAAAGGCTGACGATCGGCACGGACGAGCTCACGACGAATCCGACGATGGCCTTCAGGCGCTCCGGCCAGTCCTCGATCGGGCCGAGCGAAGTGGACCCCCAGTCGTAGGCGCGGATCAGGGCGCCGGTCCGGCCGCCGCCCCGGAGGAACTGCGCTGCTTCCGATGAGGCCGGTGGTTCCTCCGTCAGCATCCGATCGTCCCTGTGCGTTCAGGGCCTTGAGCCCGAGAATCGGTTGGAAAGACCGGCGCATAGCGCAGGGGGGAGGCCCGGTCACGAACTCCGCTCGATCGCGACTCGAGGGATGTTGCCGGTCCGGAACGAGCGTCGTCGTGGAGCGTTGAGGGGCGGATGGATGGACGGCCCTTGCCCGGAGCGCCTGTGAGCGAACGAAGCGTCGGCGCGATGATGCGCAGGGCCGCGTCGCCCGCCGAGTCGCACCTCATCCTCGCTTCGACCCGATTCGGAAATCCGGGGGATGGGCTGGCGGCGCGCTGAACCCCCGAAATCCCCGTCACGAGCCTGCAACACCGATCGCTTAGACGCCTCCTCGGCAGCAAGGAGGGTCTCGTCATGCACGATCGCGGTCTCGGGAAAGCTCCCGACATGCGGTGTCCGCTGGAGGAAAGCCGCGGCGGATGGGCGTTTTTCGGACGGCTGCTGGTCTGGTCCACCCGAAACAATCGCCCGTCGGCCTGAGGCTCGCGCGCCGCCGGAAAGGCGAAGCCGTCAGTCGGGGGGTCTTTTGGCGAGACCGGTCAGGAGACCGTCCTCGGAACTTGCCGCTTGCTGCCCGCCCTGGGAAGCATTGTCGATTTCGCTCGCCGGACCGCCGGTTCCGGAATCATCCCTGTCGAGGATGGTCTCGCCGCCGCGCCACTTGGAGCGCGCCTTGGCCTCGTTGTGGAGGGGCAGGTCTTCGTCGGATTCGCCGGTCATGAATCGTCTCCTGGTCTCGGTCGACCAACGTCCGGGGCGCCGCCGCGATCCCGTCCGGCTTTTTGCCTCTCTAGATCCTCCCCCGGCTTTCCGGGGGAGGGGGACCGCGCGAAGCGCGGTGGAGGGGTTCTTCGGACTCCGGAAGGGCCCCTCCACCATGCTTCGAATGGTCCCCCTCCCCTGCAAAGGCAGGGGAGGATTTGTGACCCCGCGACGCGCTAGAAGTCGACCTGCGCGCGCGCTCCGAACACGTTGATCCCATAGTCGCGGTCTCCGCCCGCGGCCGCGATCGCCGAATCCTCGTAACGCAGGTGGCCGTAGTTGAGGAGGAAGCGGACATGGTCCTGGGCGATCCAGACCAGCGAGGCTTCGTAGCCGCGCTGGCGGCCGCCGGTGATCGTGCCGTCATTGAGATCGAGATGGTCGTAGCGCAGGTTGATCTGGAAGGCGCCGGCGCCCCCGCCGCCGACCGGCCGGCGCACCTTGGTCCGGTCCCAGCGCCCGCCTTTATAGCCGCGGCTCTCCCCGGTCAGGAAGAAGCCCACCTCGGCATAGCCGCCGAAGAAGTTCGGGCTCAGGCCGGGCGTCAGCGTATCGGCCTCGAGCCAGTGCGCCTCCGCGACCGCGTGCAAGGGCCCGCGGACCAGGGCCGCCTCGAGTCCGTAATTCGTCTCGGTGCCGATCCTGAGGCCCGGCGTGGCCAGGAAGCGCGTGTTGCTGGTATGGACGAACGGGCGCTGGCGGTAGCGGGTAGTCGGGCCGGCCGCGGCAGTGTCGCCATTGTCGCGCCAGTGGGCCGAGCCCCCGAAATGAAGCTGGGTCTCGCCAAACTTTGGAGCATAGACGATCCGGCCGTCGACGCTGACGGCGTTGTTCTCGTCACCGAGACCGACCACGTCCTGGGCATCGGCGAGATCCTCGATATTGTCGGTGAAGATTCCGCCCTGGGCGATTAGGTCCCCCGCCGCATAGGTGGCTGAAACGCCGATCCGGCGCTCGAAGTTGAAGGCGTCGGTGAAGGCCGCGCGTTCTATGAAGGACAGGAAGCGCGAGCTGGTCAGCTCCTCCAGCGACTGGAAGTTGTTGTGCTGCCCCAGCGTCAGGCCGAGCGCCTTCGAAGCCTTGTAGCTCAGGAAGGCATCGGTGATCTCGACGTCGTTGTTGGCGAAATCGACTTCTATCTTGTAACCGAACCCACCCGGGATGGAGCCTTCCGCGCCAAGCCGGGCGCGCCGGACCTCGCTGCCGAAGCCGAGGCCTCGGTCGGTCACTCCCGACGGGCTCTCGACGAAGCCGACATCGTATTGAAGCCTTCCGAACGGCTTGAACGTCACGCTTGCGCTCGCGGGGGATTCCTTGACCGCGGGTGCGGCGGCCGGGACCGCCGCCGGGGTGGTGGCTGCGACGTCTCGGCCCGCCTTGAGCTCGGCGACTTCGGCTCGAAGGGCTGCGATCTCGGCCCGCATCGCCGCGACGTCGGAGGCGACGTCGGCCGGCACGGGCTCGCCAGCCGCACGGGCCGGAGCCGCGATCGTCGTAGCGAGGAGGGCGGCGAGGAGGGCGGATTTGGCCATTCGGCGGCTCCCATTGAGGTGAGGCGACAGGTTTAAGACTGCCGCGTTGCCGTTCTGCGTCAGCCCGATGACACTTTTATGACGAGATCATTCCAAAGTTCGACACACAGGTGTAATGAGAAAGGCTGTGCCGACGCACGCGGAGACGAAAAAATGAGAAAATCCGCACTGGCCGCCCTGGCGGCGATCGCCCTTTCCGCCTGTGCCGGCAAGCAGCCGGGCATGATGGTGGAGCAGGGGTATCAACGGGGGGCCCTCGGTCTTGCCGCCATCGACCGCGGTGACTGGGCCGCCGCGGAGACCCGGCTGGGCGAGCTTCGCGGGATCCGCTCCGACGACCCGGCCCGGCTGATCAACCTCGGGAAGGTCTATGCGGAGACAGGCCGGGTGGCGGACGCAGTGACGGTCTGGCGGCTCGCCCTCGCTTCCGAGCGCCAGTTCGAGGTCGTGACGGCCCAGGGCCGGATCGTCCCTACCGATCAGCTCGCTCGAGAAGCGCTCGCCCGCTACCAGCCGCTTCTGCGTACCGCAGCCCGCTAGAACTCGGCCCCCGAAGCCCGCTAAAAGGCGGGCCATGCCCGTGCAAGTCACCCAGCGACGGATCGCCGCCGGCCTCATCGTCGCAACCGCGGTCGGGGCCGCCTTTCTCGCGGACGGGACCTTATGGGCGGCTTTGCTCGGGCTGATCGGCGGGGCGAGCGCCGTTCTCGTCGGCTGGCGAGCCCATTTCTTTCCGGAGCCGAGCGCCCCCCCGCCCCCTCCCGACGATGGCCGCGAACGCTGGGCGCGCGAGATTGCGGGGGCGATGACGGAGCCGATGCTTCTGATCGAAAGCGGGCGGATCGTCGTCGCCAACCCGCCCGCCAGGGAATTGCTCGGCCAGTGGATCGAGGGTCAGGACGCGCGGCTGGCCATGCGCCATCCGGCGACCGTGGAGCGGCTGACGCGGCCGGCGGCTCCCGAGGCCGGGATCGAGCAGATCGAGGTCGTTGGAATAGGTCATGCCGACCGGCGCTGGCTGTTGACGGTCGCGCCGCTCGCCGACGGATCGCGCCTCGTCCACCTGAACGACCGGAGCGAAGCCATCGCCGCGGAGCGGATGAGGGTCGATTTCGTCGCCAATGCCAGCCACGAGCTTCGAACCCCGCTGGCGACCGTCCTCGGCTTCATCGAGACCCTCCAGGACGAGGATACGGGAGGGAACGCCGAGGTAAGGGCCCGATTCCTCGGACTGATGCACGGCGAAGGCAAACGGATGCAGCAGCTCATCGAGGATCTGATGTCGCTGTCGAGGATCGAGGCCGAGCGGTTCAATCCGCCTCGCGACGCCGTCGACCTCGTCCAGCTGGTGGAGGAAGTGCGAGCCGGTTGCGCCCAGCTGCTTCGCGAACGGTCCAATGCGCTGACGGTCGAGAATCGCAGCGGATCCACGATCGTGCCCGGCGACCGGGGCCAGCTGCTCCAGCTGGTCCGCAATCTCGTCGTCAACGCCGTCAAATATGGCCGGGCCGAATCGCCGGTCGGGGTCGTCATCGAAGAAGACGGCCCCCAGGCGATCCGGATCAGCGTTTCCGACCGTGGCGAAGGCATTGCGGCGGAGCATCTCCCGCGCCTCACCGAGCGCTTCTACCGGGTCGATGCCGGCCGGAGCCGGGCGGTCGGAGGCACCGGGCTGGGCCTCGCCATCGTCAAGCATATCGTCAGCCGCCATCGCGGCCGGCTGGATATAAAGAGCGTCGTGGGCGAGGGGACGACCGTGCTCGTCTCGCTTCCCCGGGCGCCCGACTCGCAATCGCCTCACTTGTCATAAAACGGTCATGCAAGAGTCACAGGACTCACGCCGAACCGACCTAGGGAGGTCGCCGGGCTCCGTTACGGGGGTTCGATGGAGGAACGAATGAAGAAGAGCTATTTTGCCGCGGCCGCCGCTATGGCGCTCGCCGCCTGCGGGCAGCAGTCCGGCGCAGGCGGGGGCGCCCAGGGCCAGCAGATCCAGATCGTCGGATCGTCGACGGTCTATCCGTTCACGACGGCGGTCTCCGAGCAGTTCCAGCGGACCCACCCCGGAATGAGTGCGATCGTCGAATCGACCGGGACCGGCGCGGGGCTGAAGCTTTTTTGCGGCGGAGTAGGCGACCAGCATCCGGACATGGCCAACGCTTCGAGGCGGATCAAGGCCTCCGAGCTGCAGGATTGCTCGAAGAACGGGGTGAAGCAGGTCATCGAGATTCCGGTCGGGATCGACGGCCTGGCTCTGATCGAAGGCAAGAACGGCGGCGGAATGGGCCTGACCGTCCGCGACGTCTATGCCGCCCTCGCCGCCAACCCGTTCGGTAAGCCCAATACGGCCAAGACCTGGAAGGACGTCAACCCGGCCCTGCCGGCGACCAAGATCCAAGTCTACGGCCCGCCGCCCACGTCCGGCACTCGCGACAGCCTCGCCGAGCTGATCCTCGAGAAAGGCTGCGACAGCGACCCGGCGATGAAGGCGCTCAAGGAAAGCGACAAGGACAAGCACAAGGACCTGTGCACCAAGGTGCGGGAGGACGGCGCCTATGTCGAGGCGGGCGAGAACGACAATCTGCTCGTCCAGAAGGTCGCCGCCAATCCGGGCGCGATCGGGGTCCTCGGCTATTCCTTCCTCGAAGAGAATGCCGACAAGGTGAAGGGCATCCCGCTCGGCGGAATCGCTCCGACCGCCGAGACCATCTCGAACCTCACCTATCCGGGCGCCCGCCTGCTCTACCTCTATGCGAAGGGCGAGCATCTTAACGTCATCCCGGGCATGCGCGAGTTCCTCGCGGAATATGCGAAGGCTTGGGCGAAGGGCGGCTATCTGGAGCGCCGTGGCCTCATCCCGGCGCCGGCCGACGTGCAGGCCAAGGGCACGGAAGCCGCGACCAAGCTTGCGCCGATGACGGCCGACGGGCTGAAGTGAGGAATGTGGTACCCAAATCCTCCCCTGCATTTGCAGGGGAGGAGGACCATGCGAAGCATGGTGGAGGGGCCCTTCTGACTCCGAAGAACCCCTCCACCGCGCTTCGCGCGGTCCCCCTCCCCCGGAAATCCGGGGGAGGAATTTAAGTCATGACCCCCCTTGCCGTCGTCATCGCGGTTCTCGGCCTCGCCTTACTCGGCTGGCTGTCGGCGCGCGCGCGCGCCATGGCCTTCGCCGCGCCCGGGGCTCCGAAGCTTCATTCGCTGCCCGGCTATCACGGCTGGTACGTGGCGATCTGGGCGGCGCTCCCCGCCTTGCTCTTCCTCGTGATCTGGGTGCCGCTGAGCGACAGCCTCGTGATGGACGCGGTCCTCTCAAGTCCCGCTGCGGCGAACCTCCCGCCCTTCGAGATGCAGCGCAACGCGATCCTGCAGGAGACCCGCGAGCTTGCGGAGGGGCTGAGGCAATCGAGCTTCTACCCTGAAGCCCGCGAGCTTGCCCCGGTCTACGGCTCGTCGCTTTCCCGCTACCGGCTGATCGGCACCGTCGCCGCCCTTCTCCTCGCCTTCGCCGGCGGAGCCTTCGCCTACAGCCGGATCGGCCCCGCCTTCCGCGCCCGCACCCGGATCGAGCGGCTGGTGATGCTGGCGCTTTTGCTCGCGTCGCTGATCGCGATCCTGACCACCCTCGGAATCGTCCTCTCCCTCCTGTTCGAATCGATCCGCTTCTTTTCCATGGTCTCCCCGGTCGAGTTCCTGTTCGGGACCACCTGGAGCCCGCAGACCGCGATGCGGGCAGACCAGGCAGGTTCCTCGGGGGCGTTCGGCGCCATCCCGCTCTTCTGGGGCACGGTCTTCATCGGAGCGATCATCGCTATGATCGTGGCGATCCCGCTCGGGCTGATGAGCGCCATCTACCTCACCCAATATGCCCGCCCCGTCGTTCGGCGCTGGATGAAGCCGCTGCTCGAGATGCTCGCCGGAGTCCCGACCGTCGTCTACGGCTATTTCGCGGCGCTGACCGTGGCGCCCGCCGTCCGCGATTTCGGCCAGGCGCTCGGCATCCCGTCCTCTTCGGAAAGCGCCCTGGCGGCGGGCCTCGTCATGGGGATCATGATCATCCCGTTCGTGTCCTCGATGGCCGACGATTCGCTGACCGCGGTGCCGCAGTCGATGCGCGACGGCTCGCTCGCCATGGGCGCGACGACTTCGGAGACGATTCGCAAGGTGCTCGTGCCCGCCGCTCTGCCCGGCATCGTCGGCGGCGTCCTCCTGGCGGTCAGTCGCGCCATTGGCGAAACGATGATCGTCGTCATGGCCGCCGGCCTCTCCGCCAACCTGACCGCCAATCCCTTCGCAAGCGTCACCACCGTGACGACCCAGATCGTCCAGCTTCTGACCGGTGACCAGGAATTCGACAGCCCCAAGACGCTGGCTGCCTTCGCGCTCGGCCTGGTGCTGTTCATCGTCACCCTTCTCCTCAACATCGTCGCACTGCGAGTCGTGAAGAAATATCGCGAAGCTTATGACTGACGCCGTCAACCGCACGCCCACCGACTGGCAGGGGTCGAAGATGAGCGGACGGATCGCCCGCCGCTACGCCGCCGAGCGCCGCTTTCGCCTGATCGGGCTCTTCGCGATCCTGCTGTCGGCGGGATTCCTCGCCCTGCTGCTCTTCACGATGGTTTCGAACGGCGCCCGCGGCTTGACCCGAACCGAGGTGCGGCTCGACATCGACTTCGCCAAAGCGGCGCTGTTCCTCGATCCGGCCACGGTCCGAGCGAGCGGAGCCAAGGCCGCGCTTGCGGGATCCGACCTCCAGGGAGTCGTCGCCAAGGCCGCGGAGGCGCAATATGGCGGCGAGGGCGCCCGCCTGTTCTCAGACACGGCCTGGCTGACGGTGCTCAACGCGATCGAGGCCGATCCTTCCATGCTCACCCGCTCCGGAAGCCTCTGGCTGCCGGCCTCGACGGACATCGACGTCGCCGCCAAGGGCGATGGAGACCCCGCCGCAGAACGAGCCTATGCGCGGCTCGACTCGCGGGGGGCGGCGCGCACCCGCTTCAACGGCGATTTCCTGACCTCGGCCGACGCCACCGATCCCGCGGCCGTGGGCATATGGGGAGCGTTCAAGGGCTCGCTCCTGACCATGCTGGTGACCCTCGCCATTGCCTTCCCGGTCGGCGTCCTTTCCGCCATCTACCTCGAGGAATATGCGCCGAGGAACCGGTGGACCGACCTGATCGAAGTGTCGATCAACAACCTCGCCGCGGTCCCGTCGATCATCTTCGGGCTGCTCGGCCTCGCCGTCTTCCTCAACACGATGCACATGCCCCGCTCGGCGCCGCTCGTCGGCGGCCTTACGCTGGCGCTGATGACCATGCCGGTCATCGTCATCGCCGGCCGCAACGCCATAAAATCGGTCCCCCCCTCCATTCGCGACGCCGCCCTGGGGGTCGGCGCGAGCCGGATCCAGGTCGTCTGGCACCACGTGCTGCCGCTCGCTTTGCCCGGAATCCTGACCGGGACGATCATCGGAATGGCCCGGGCGCTCGGCGAGACGGCCCCGTTGCTGATGATCGGAATGCGCGCCTTCATCGCGACTCCGCCGGGCGGGTTCGCGGATCCGGCGACGGTTCTTCCGGTCCAGATCTTCCTCTGGTCGGACGAGGTCAGCCGCGGCTTCGTCGAGAAGACCTCGGCGGCGATCATCGTCCTGCTGGTCTTCCTTATGGCGATGAACGGGATCGCCATCTACCTGCGGAACAAGTTCGAGAGGCGCTGGTAAAGTGATGGTGGACGAAGAAATCAGGCCGGAGACGGCAGCGGGCACGGCTCCTGCCGGGAGCTCGCCGAAGATGCGCGCTCGGGGCGTGAACGTCTGGTACGGCGAGAAGCAGGCGATCGACCAGGTGTCGATCGACATTGCCCAGGAGCATGTCACCGCCTTCATCGGCCCGTCGGGCTGCGGCAAGTCGACCTTCCTTCGGACCCTCAACCGGATGAACGACACGATCGCCAGCGCCAGGGTCACCGGCGCGATCGAGCTCGACGGCGAGGACATCTATTCGAGCGGGATGGACGTCGTCCAGCTGCGCGCCCGGGTCGGGATGGTGTTCCAGAAGCCCAATCCCTTTCCCAAGTCGATCTACGAGAATGTCGCCTACGGGCCTCGGATCCACGGCTTGGCGACCGGACGGCAGGAGCTCGATTCGATCGTCGAGAAGTCGCTGAAGCGTGCCGGCCTCTGGGAAGAGGTGAAGGACCGCCTCACCGAAAGTGGAACGGCGCTTTCCGGCGGCCAGCAGCAGCGCCTGTGCATCGCCCGGGCCATCGCTGTCGATCCCGAGGTGATCCTGATGGACGAGCCCTGCTCGGCCCTCGACCCGATCGCGACCGCCAAGATCGAGGAGCTGATCCACGAGCTTCGCGGCCGCTATGCGATCGTCATCGTCACCCACAACATGCAGCAGGCCGCGCGTGTCTCGCAGCGCACCGCCTTCTTCCATCTCGGCGAGCTTCTCGAATATGGCGAAACATCCGAAATTTTCACCAATCCCAAGGTCGAGAGGACCAAGGATTACATCACCGGCCGCTACGGCTGAGGAACCCTGACATGCCAACCACCGGTCACACGCTCAAAGCCTTCGACGACGATCTAAACCAGCTTCGCGCGAGCATCGCCGAGATGGGCGGGCTCGCCGAGGCGGCCATCGCGACGGCGATGCGCGCCCTCGTGGAACGCGACAGCGAGGGCGCCCGCGCCGTCGTCGACGAGGACAAGCGGATCGACTCCATGGAGGCCGAGATCGAGCGGCTGGCGGTGCAGATCATCGCCCTTCGGGCGCCGATGGCGGACGACCTCCGCGAGGTCGTGGCCGCGCTCAAAATCGTCGGCGTGGTTGAGCGGATCGGCGACTATGCCAAGAACATCGCCAAGCGGGTCCCCGCGATCGAGGACAGCCCCAACCTGCGCCCGCTCTCCCTGCTCCCGGAAATGGGCCGGATCGTCGCCGAGATGGTGCGGAGCGCGCTCGACGCCTTCGTCGCCCGCGACCCCTCCAGGGCCGCCTCGGTGTGCGAGCGCGACAAGGCGGTTGACGATTTCTACAATTCGATCTTCCGCACCCTTCTCACCTTCATGATGGAGAGCCCGAACAACATCACCCCGGCGACCCATCTCCTGTTCGTCGCCAAGAATCTCGAGCGGATCGGCGATCATGCCACCAACATCGCCGAGATGGTCTATTTCGCGGCCACCGGAGGCCACCTCGGCGAGCGCGAGAAGGGGGAGGACTCGACCCGTCCGGCCGGGCAGTGACCAGCGGCCGGATACTTCTCGTCGAGGACGACCGGGCGCTGGTCGAGCTGATCGACTTCCACCTCGCCAAGGCCGGCTACGAGACGACCAAGACCGCGAGCGGCGACGAGGCACTGCTGCTCGTCCGCGAATCGCCCCCAGACCTCGTCCTCCTCGACTGGATGATCGAGGGCACGTCGGGGATCGAGGTCTGCCGGCAGCTCGCCCGGATGAAGCAGACCAAGCAGATCCCGATCATCATGATGACGGCGCGCGGCGAGGAGTCGGATCGGATCCGCGGCCTCGACACCGGCGCCGACGACTATATCACCAAGCCTTTCTCGCCCAAGGAGATGCTCGCCCGGGTCGCCGCGGTGCTGAGGCGAGTCCGGCCCGCTTTGGCCGGCGAGACCCTGACCTTCGAGGACCTTGAGATGGACCTCGCGACCTACCGCGTCCGGCGCGGCGGCCGCCCCGTCCACCTCTCGCCTTCCGAATTCCGGCTCCTTCGCCATTTCATGGAGAGCCCCCGGCGGGTCTTCACCCGCGAAGGCCTGCTCGACACCGTCTGGAGCGAAGGGTCCGAGCTCGATCTTCGGACCGTCGACGTTCAGATCCGGCGGATCCGCAAGGCCCTGAACGAGGGGGGCGGGCCCGACCTCATCCGAACCGTCCGCTCCGCCGGCTACGCTCTGGAAAGCGCGGGCGGCGGTTGAGCGCCTCCGTCATTCCGGCGAAAGCCGGAATCCATGAACACGCAAGCCTGAAGATTATCTCGTCCACCGTGTTCATGGATGCCGGATCAAGTCCGGGATGACGCGGGGAGAGACTGGGCCGCATTCCCACTGTCATAACCGTGTCATCTTCATCCGCTTTAAGGCCGCGTGATCGAATCGCAGGAAGTCGAGCTCAAGCTGGAGCTGCCGCCCGGCGAAATAGAGGCGTTCCGCCACGTCCCGGTGCTCGGCGATCCCGCGCGCCGGCCCGTCGACCAGGTCACCACCTATTTCGACACCGAGAAGGGCGAGCTCCGAAAGGCCGGCTATTCCCTCAGGCTCAGGAAGAAGGGCAAAAGCTGCCACCAGACGGTGAAGCAGCGCGGCGCCGATTCGGGCGGCTTCTCGAGCCGGGCGGAATGGGAGACGAAGGTCGAGACCCCGCAGCTCGATTTCGAGGCGCTGAAGGCGACCCCGGTCGGCAAGCTCCTCACCAAGCGGGACATGCGCAAGCGCCTGACGCCGGTTTCGGAGACCCAGGTCCGGCGCACGACTTGGCTCATTCCCCTTGGCACCAGCGAGATCGAGCTGATCCTCGACGAAGGGCGCGTGGTCAGCGACGGGCGCGAGACTCCCATCAGCGAGATCGAGCTGGAGCTCAAGCGAGGTGCCCGCGCCGACCTGTTCGCCCTCGCCCAGATGCTCGGCGACGGGCTCACCCTGCGCATGGGGGTGATGAGCAAGTCGGAGCGCGGCTTCCGTCTCCTCGAGGACCGTTCCGCCCGAGCCCACAAGGCCGAGAAGGTCAGGCTCGACCTTCAAATGACGATCGGCGAGGCGTTCGCGGTCATCGTCCAGTCCTGCCTTCGCCACTTCCGCCTGAATGAGCCGCTCGTCGCAAGCGACCTGAATTCGGCCGCGCTGCATCAGGCGCGGGTGGCGATGCGGCGCCTGCGCTCGGCTCTGACCCTGTTCCGGCCGGTGCTGGCCGATCCCGACTTCCCGAGGCTTCGCTCGGAATTGCGCTGGTTCACCGACCAGCTCGGCGATGCGCGCAACCTCGACGTGATCCTTGCCGCCAGACCGCAGGAAGGGGGTAGGCCCGATCCTGTCATTCGCCGGCAGCTTCGGCGGCAGCGAAAGGAAGCTTACGAGCGCGTTCAAAAGGGGCTTGCCGAGCGCAGGCTGCCAGCCCTGATTCTCGATCTGGTAGCGTGGAGCGAGGTGGGTGACTGGCGCCTTCACGAGGCGGCGCAGCAACCGATCGAGGCCTTTGCCCGGGCACGGCTCGATCGCGCCTGGAAGCGGGTACGAAAGAAGGGGAGGGGGCTCGGTGCGCTCACCGTCGAAGACCGCCACCGGCTCCGGATCGACATGAAGAAGCTGCGCTACGCTGCCGAATTCTTCGCAAGCCTCGCTCCCAGAAAGTCGCGCAGCCGTCAGAAGCTCTTCACGGGTCACCTGCGGAACCTTCAGGAGCTGCTCGGAAACCTCAACGACATCGAGACCCGGCGCCAGCTCGCGCCCCAGCTGTTCGAAGCCGCCGGCGACGCGCCGGAAGCGGAGGTGGCCGGGCTCCTCGCGGACGCCGAGCGGGTCTATGAAGCGATGAGGGAGTTCGGACCCTACTGGCGCTAGGAATCCGTCACCCCGGCCACCCCTCGTCATTCCAGCGATGCCGGATCAGGTCCGGCATGACGGG
>DASVUW010000094.1:0-3870 GCA_036386845.1 Allosphingosinicella sp.
CTGCTCGACGAGATCGCCGAGACCCTCCAGCTCGACGTCTGCCCGCGCAACTGGCCGGCCGGAATGGGCGGTCTCTTCCACGGTCTCTACGACCTCGCCCACCCCCGCCTGACGCTTGCGGACCGAAGCGACGGGATCGCGCCGGCCGACAGCATCGGCCTGATGGGCCTCGACGATCCGGCGCTCGACGCCTCGCTTCCAGCCGAAGCCGTCGACCGACTCCGCGAGGAAGCGGGACTGGCGCTCGCCGCCTATCCCGAATGGAATCTTGAAGCCTTCCTGGCCGGCGATCTCACGCCGGTCTTCTTCGGCTCCGCGCTTCGCGAGTTCGGCACCGGCGACCTTCTCGACGGCCTCGCCGATTTCGCTCCGCCCCCGGGCGCCCAGCCGGCCCGCTCGGGGCCGGTCCCGGCCGACGCTCCGCTCTGCTCCGGCTTCGTCTTCAAGGTCCAGGCCAACATGGACCCGAATCACCGCGACCGGATCGCCTTCCTCCGAATCTGCTCGGGGAGCCTCAGGCGCGGGATGAAGCTCGCCAATCCGCGCCTCGGCAAGTCCATCTCCATCCAGAACCCGATCACCTTCTTCGCCCGGGACCGCGAGCTTGCCGAGCTCGCCCGTCCCGGCGACATCGTCGGGATCCCCAATCACGGCACCTTGCGGGTCGGCGACACGCTTTCCGAGAATGGCGACATCGCCTTCACCGGACTTCCGGATTTCGCGCCCGAAATCCTTCGCCGGGTCAGGCTCGACGATCCGATGAAATCGAAGCAGATGCGCCGCGGCCTCCAGGACCTTGCCGAGGAGGGGGTAGTCCGGATCTTCAAGCCGGCGATCGGGACCGGCTGGATCGCCGGAGTGGTTGGAGCGCTCCAGCTCGACGTCCTCGCCACCCGGATGGAAGCGGAATATGGGCTCAAGCTCGGCTTCGAGCCGAGCCCGTGGGAGATTGCCCGCTGGATTTCCGCCGAGCCGGCGCAGATGAAGCGCCTCTCGGACGCCCTCCGCCCCAGCCTTGCCGAGGACGCAGACGGCGCCCCCGTCCTGCTCATCCGAAACGACTGGGAGCTGGGCCGATTCCAGCAGGACTGGCCCGGCGTGACCTTCGCCGCGGTGAGGGAGCGGCATTAGAGGCCCCTGTCCTCCCTGCGGCGAAGCCGTGGGGAGGGGGACCACCCGAAGGGTGGTGGAGGGGTAACTGGAACAGGCCCGCGCCAACTACCCCTCCACCAGGCTCCGCCTGGTCCCCCCCCCCCATGCTGACGCATGGGGAGGACGAGTGCGCCCCCCACATCCTTTACGCCTTCTTCACCCTCCCTGCCGCATAAGGCCGGCTCCAGGGGCGGGTGAAGAATGCTGCGGGTCTATGCCTGTATCACGGCCGAGCATGATTTAAGGCTGGTGCTCGTCGCCGCCACCATCTGCCTGCTCGCCGCTTTCACCGCTTTCTCCATCTTCGAGCAGGCGCGGCGGGCGAAACGGCGCGGCTGGGCCTGGACCGGACTGGCCGGGTTCGTCGCGGGCACGGGCATCTGGGCGACCCATTTCGTCGCCATGATCGCCTATCGGCCCAACCTCCCGATAGGCTACGATTTCGGGCTGACCCTCCTCTCAATCGCCGCGGCAGTCGTAATCACGGGCGTGGGCTGGACCGCGGCCCTGCGCGGCGGCCGGCTCGGCACCCTTGCCGCCGGGACCGCCATCGGCGCCGGCATCGGCACGATGCATTATGTCGGAATGGCCGCGGTGAAGCTGCCGGGACGCTTCGCCTGGGACGAGTCGCTGGTCGTCGCTTCGCTGATCGTCGGCGCGGCGCTCAGCGCCGCCGCCCTGGCCGAGCATCGGCGCCGGCCCCGGCTGCTTCCTTGGCGGCCGGCCCTCCTCCTCACCCTGGCCATTTGCGGACTTCATTTCACCGCCATGGCCGCGGCGTCCATCTATCCGGATTCGAGCCTCGAAGTGCCGGCGGCGGCGATCGATTCGAGCGTTCTCGCCCTCACCGTGGTCGCGATGGCGCTCGTCATCCTGGCCATCGGCTTCCTCGTGGTCCTGTTCGATCGGAAGCTCGCCAGCAATGCGATCGAGGAGGCACGCCGGCTTCGAACCTTCGCCGATGCCGCGGTCGAGGGTCTGGTGGTGATCGACGGCGAGCGGCTCGTTGACGCCAATAAGAGCTTCCTCGGACTCGCGGGCTTCGAAAGCCTGGGCGACGCGCCCGAGCGGCTCTCGGACCTCCTGATCGAGGTCAATCTCGCCGCCCTCCCGATGGCTCCGGACGCGCCTCCGGTGGAGTGCCGGCTGCTTCGCGCCGACGGCGAGAGCCGCGAGGTGGAGCTGCTTCTCCGCCCGCTCGCCTGGCGCGGCGCCGACCTCCGGATCCTCGCCGTGCGCGACATTTCGGAGCGCAAGGAGGCCGCCGAGCGGATCGCCCATCTCGCCTTCCACGACTCACTGACCGGCCTTCCCAACCGGGCCGTCTTCGCCGAGCATCTCGAGCGCACGGTCGCCAAAGCCGACGAGGGCGTCGAGCCTGTCGCCGTTCTCTGCGTCGACCTCGACGGCTTCAAAGCCGTGAACGACCTGTACGGGCACCCGGCCGGAGACGCCCTACTGATCGCCGCTGCGCAGCGGCTTCGCTCGGCGGTGCGCGGCCACGAGCTGGTCGCCCGCCTCGGCGGGGACGAGTTCGCGGTCGTCCAGTCCGGCGGCGAGCAGCCCGGCGCTGCGGGCCTCCTCGCCCAGCGAGTCGTCGACGCCCTCGCCGAACCGTTCGCGATCGGCCACGACACCGTTCGGATCAGCGCCAGCGTCGGAGTCGCCCTGTTCCCGGCCGACGCCGCCGATCCGGAAAGCCTGGTCAAGAACGCCGACATGGCGCTCTACCGGGCCAAGGCCGAAGGGCGAGGCACGGCCCGGTTCTACGAGGCGGCGATGGACGAGGCGCTCCGGCGCCGGCGCCAGCTGGAGGCCGACCTCAGGCAGGCAATAGGCCGAGGCGAGCTCTCCGTCCATTACCAGCCGCTCGCCGAGTTGGATAGCGGCTCGATCCTCGGCTTCGAGGCCCTGCTGCGGTGGGACCATGGCCGGCTCGGCGCCATCGGCCCCGCCACGTTCATCCCGCTCGCCGAGGAGAGCGGCTTCATCCTCAATCTCGGCGAATGGGTGCTCCGAGAGGCCTGCAGCGAGGCGGCGCGCTGGACCCCGGCGCTCAAGCTCTCGGTCAACCTCTCGCCCCTCCAGTTCACCCAGGGCGACCTCGCCGCGCAGGTCGAGGCGATCCTCGCCGAGACCGGACTCGAGCCGGCCCGGCTCGAGCTCGAAGTCACCGAAGGACTTCTGATCAAGGACGCCGAGAAGGCGATCGTCATCCTCGAGCGGCTGAAGGCCCTTGGCGTTCAGATCTCGATGGATGATTTCGGGACCGGCTATTCGTCCCTGAGCTATTTCCGGATGTTTCCCTTCGACAAGGTCAAGATCGACCAGAGCTTCATCCGCGACATGATCGACAATCCTCAGGCAAGGGCCATCATCCGCTCGGTGATCGGCCTCGGCCGCGGCCTCGGAATGCCGGTCGTCGCGGAAGGCGTCGAGACGACGGAGCAGCTCGACGCCCTGCGCGCCGAAGGCTGCGACCAGGTCCAGGGCTATCTGATCAGCCGCCCGGGCCCGATCGCGAATTTCGATCACGTCGTGATCGACCGCGACCCGAGCGCCGCGCCGGCCGCCGCGCCGATGACCGGGGGCGAACGGCGCCTCAACCGCGGGCGGTCGCGGCGGTGATCAGATGATCGGCTTGCCGCCGGTCACCGCGATCGTCGCTCCGGGCCCCATCTGGACTCCGCTCATCCCGGCGACGATGCCGAGCGAGAA
>DASVUW010000095.1:0-8414 GCA_036386845.1 Allosphingosinicella sp.
CAGGAGCGTATCCGCAGGTCCGGAGTCAGCATCTGAGGCCTGCCGCGCCGCCATCCCACCAGCAACAGGATACCTGGAGCCGCGTGAATTCCGCTGGCGATTACCGCCGGTCCACCCGCGCGCAGCAGATCGCCCAGCTCGGAGACGGGCGTCTGGACGAGATGGGCTTCGATGGCGAGATGTTCCGCGGCCCAGGCGAACCAGTCGGCGAGGTTGCGGGCGTTCCCGGCGGCGATGGCCGCCGGGACCTTGACCGTGTCGGACCCTGTCTTGGGACGAAGCCCGGTCCGGCGGGAAAGCTCCTCGATCCCTTCTCCGATCCGGGCGAAAGGCCAGAGGAAGGGCCGCATCGCATCCAACATCCCGGGATCGGCCTGGGCCGCGCCGACTTCTGTTCCGGCATCCGCCATTACAGGCTCTCGCTGGCTCTAAGGCGGCCGTCCGCCAAGGTCAGGCGGCGCCAGAAGTCGCCCTTCCAGATCGACTCGCCCACCGCCGCTTCGGCGTCGATCAGGTCGCGGTAACGCGATCCGCTCGCCAGCAGGACCTCGGGCGCGCCGTCCTCGACGATCCGGCCGTGCTCGACCACCAGGACCCGGTCGAAGGCCATGGTTTCGGCGACGTCGTGAGTGACGCAAAGCAAGGTCACCGACGCCCACCACCGGCGCGCTTCGGCGAGCAGGGCCCGGCGCTGGACGCGGTCCATTCCGCGGAAGGGCTCGTCGAGCAAGGCGAGGCGCGTTCCGGAGCTGAGCAGGGCGCGCGCGAGCCTGACCCGCTGTCCTTCGCCGCCCGAAAGCAGCCCTCCGCCCTCGCCCAGGAGGGTCTGAAGGCCCTGGGGGAGTTTCTGGGTGACGCCCCGGAGCCGGGCCGCCGCAATCACGTCCCCGACCGCGAGCGTGGCTTCGTCGTCCGAGGCGTAAGTGAGATTGTCGAGCAGCGAGCGGTTCCAGATCTGGATGGCGGGATCGACCCAGGCGGTTTCGTGGCGCATGGCCTCGATGTCGCGGCCGGCGGCGGGCTTGCCGTCGATCAGGAGGCGCCCGGTAGAAAGCCTGTGCCAGCCCAAAAGCACGCCCAGCAGCGAGGATTTGCCGGCGCCCGACATTCCGACGATTGCGACATGTTCGCCCGGAGCGATCGAAAGATTCACGGACTGGAGAATGGTGTGGCCCGCGGCGAGCACGCTCGCGTCGTGGAACTCCAGGGCAACTCCCTGCCTCGCCGCCCTGGTCCCCCGGGTCGCCATCGCGGCCCGTTCCTCATCGGTCAGCTCGAGGTCCTCGGGCGCCGACAATGGCTCGAGCAGTCGCGACAGGACGTTGCGCTGCGCCGGATATTGATGGACCAGCCGGGCAATCTGGGCGCCCAGCGCCGGCAGCTTCAAGGTCCAGTAGACGAGCAGCAGATCGGACCCTGTCACCCGCCCGGCGTTGAAGAAATGCGTGACGAGCATCGCTCCGACCAGAGCGGTGGTGATCATCGCCTGAACCATGTCGGTCGCCAGCGAGAGGTTGATCAAACTTCTAAGCGATTTGTACCATTCGACGAGCAGGGCTTCGTGCTGCCCCTGCACGCTTCGTTCGGCGCGGTGGGCGCGCACCGGGGCGAGGCCGAGCATGGAGTCGAGATAGAAGCTGTTGAGGGCGCCTGCATGGTTGCGCACCCGAAGGTCGCGTTCGTTGAGGATGTGCTGGGTCGTGAATGGAAAGGCGAGGGCGGCCAGTGCGAGCAACGCGGCGAGCAGCCAGCTTGCGGGAGCGAGGATCAGGATCCCGGCAAAGGTGATCGCGAGCTCCAGCGTCGACTGGATGAGGCGGAGGCCGAGGCCCGGGACTCCGCGCACGGTCTGGATGTTGTGGTTCCGGTCCGCCATGTCCGAGATCGGGCGGCTGTGGAAATAGCGGTCGTTGAGCCTCGGCAGCTTCGCCAGCAGCGCCATCCTGAGCCGGGCCTCGAGCTTCCGGCCCCATCGCAAGGTGCCGAGCCCGCTTCCATATTCGATCGCGAGCAGGATCGCCGCGAAGACGAGCAGTCCGATCGCGGCGAACAGCCGCTGGCTCGGCAAGGCGAGTTGCGCCGAAATGTCGAAGAGGCCGCGGAACAGCAACGCCTCTATCATCGTCGCGCTCACGGCGAAGGCGCCCGCGAGCACGAGGGCGAGCGGCGCGAGGAGGCCGTCCTCGCCGAGCATCCTCCACAAGGCGGCGAGCGGCGGGACGGGCTTTTCGTTGAGCGCCGCCTCAAGCTCGAGCGAGAGCGGTCTGCGCTGTTCGCCGGCCCGGTCGTCGTTCGACCGCGTACCGGAGACGCTGAGGACCACCGCGCCGCGGACTACGAGGTTCTCGGCCGGCGGGCGCGATGGCGGCTCTTCAGCCTTGATCGACCAGAAGGGCTTGGGAATGACGGTGTCCGGCAGCCCGGCGGCGAGGCTTTCGGAGGCATCCGCGACGAGGGTCCGGAGCACGACCCCCGCTTCGCCGCCCCGGCGGATGCCCTTATTGTCGATGAGCGATTGGACGAGGCGCGTTCCGGCGTCCAGCGCCGCGAGCGGGTGCCAGCCCGGATCCGCGACGGCGTCCGTGACGAGTTCCTCGACGAGCGTGGAATCGGCGCCGAGTCGTCGCAGCCGCTCGCGAAGCGGGTCCAGAAACTCGTTGCTGCCGGCCCATTCGCGCCAGTCCGCGACGCTGACCGCTTGCGAGTGGATGTGGATCTCCTGCTGGAACTGGCGAAGCGTGATCCAGCGCCGCCCGGCGGCCGGATCCATGATCTGAAGCCAGCGGCCGTGACGGCGCCAGGCGACCACGAAGTGGAGTCCCGGGCCGCGGTTCACCACCACGATGGCGGGCAACATGCCGGCGCTGTCGAGAGTGACGTGATCGATCGGTACCAGGGCCTGCTCCGCGGCGAGGCCGAGATCCCCGGCGATCTCCTCGATCGTGTCGATGGAGGTCCCGTCGACGTCGGTCTGGCAGGCTTCGCGCAGCCGGCCGAAGCTGATCGGGACATGATGACCTTCGAGCAGGCATTTGAGGGCCGCCGGCCCGCAATCCATCGTCGAGACCTGGACGACCTCCGGGGCCAGGAAACGTCGCTCCTTCCGCTTGCCCCCCAGGCCATTCATCGCGTTGCGCCCGGGCCGGGCTCCGAACCCTCAGTCATCCGTCCGGCCGACCGGAGCAGGAGCCTGGCGGGCGACACCGTCTCGACCCTGACCTCGATCCTGCCCGGGAGGCCGTGGCGAAGGACAAGCCCGCGGGTCGCGTCGCGCCTGATCAGGAACTCGGCGCGAAGCGACTGGTCCCGGATCTCGCCGGCGACCCGGACGGCCGTTGCCTCGATGGTCCCGAACTGGACCCAGGGGAATCCTTCGAGGCGGAACCGGGCCGTCTGGCCGGGCCGGATCCGGCCGAGCGCCGTCGTCGGGTCGAAATCGGCGACGATCAGGAGGTCGCCCTGCGGAATGATCGTCGCCAGCTTCTGCCCGGGCGCGACATAGGCGCCGGCGCTGAGCGCACGCATTTCGCCGACGACGCCCGAGACCGGAGCGCGGATCTGGTGATTGGCGACTTCGAGCCGGAGCTGCTGGATCGATTGGCGGGTCGAGGCCGCTTCCGCCTGGGTCACCAACAGATCGCGGGTCAACCTTTCCATCTGGACTCGAGTCTGATCCGCGCTGACGCTCGCGTCGACGCCCAGCCTGGCCAGATCCGCGGCCGAAATATCGCGTTCGGACTCCGCCTTGCGCGCATCCGCGGCGGCGCGGACGGCGTCGACGGTGGCGGACCCTCCGGTCGCTGCGTCGTTCCGGATCCGGGCCGCGCTGTCGTTTGCGAACCTCGACGCCGCATTCGCGCCCTGGAGACGGGCGTTGGCGGCTCGGACGGCGGCCTCCGTGGAGCGCCGCTCATTCTCCATCACCCGGCCGAGATAGGCGATCTCCTTCCGGAGCGACGCGATCTTCGCCGGATAGAGCGGAAGCCTGGCCTGCGCTTCGGCCAGGCGCAGCTGCTGGCGGGTCGAATCCAGCTCGATGAGGACCTCGCCGGCGCGGACTCTCTGCCCGATGACGATTCGGGCTTCGGTAAGCCGCCCCGCGAGCAGCGACGAGATCTCGCGCGGCGCGCTTCCAACCTGAAGCCGCGCCTGGCGAGAGACTTCGTAGACGGTGACGTTCCCGAAGCCGAACCAGAGCAGCCATGCGACGAGGGCAAGCCCGGCCAGCGCCAGGGAGATCAGGACGATCCGCGATGAGTCGAGCGCCAAGGATTGCGTCGTCTTGGAAAACTGAAACGTCAACTCGCTCTCCCCGGAGCCACCTTAAGCACTTGATTCCCGACGGCGCAACGCCAGGGCGCGTCCCGAGCTGCAGCTTATTGGAAGAGTTTGCAAAATCAAAGCACTACGGCGCACCTGGCGCGGACTGCCTTACGTTTACGTAAGTTGCCTGCCCGTTTTGCGACCCGGTAGTAATCGTATAACTGCCGTCATTATTGATCCGAAACAGGGGCCATTCATCAAGAAAGCGGTTTCTGCTGTAGGTAACTTACTCTTTCCGCTGATACATCCGATGTGCGATCCAAATCCGCTTGAGTTGGTCCGCTCCGAGCCTATCGTCTCTAGTGTCGGAGGCGCTCAGCGACTGAGTCTCACCGCCCCAAGGATCGACGGGGGAGCGTCCTCTCCCGCTCGTAGCCGCGACGGAGTTTTGTCGACGTATGTCTACGCTTTCCACCCAAGCTTCGGCAGTTTCTGATATCGCACTTGGAAGCGACTCCTTAGACCAGGACGACACCAACAAAGATCGCGCGCTGCATCAGGACGACCAGCTGCTATTTCCGCTCTCGAAAGCCGCATTCTCGCAATATTGGGAAGATGAGGAGACTCCGCGGGAGCTGCGGGTCTATTATCGCGACAAAGAGATCGCGTTCGACGATCCTGCTTTCTACAATTTCGGCGAGACGTTGATCAAGCAGTCGCGCTTTCGCGCCGGCGACGCGTTGCAGTGGGGCGATTATGAATGGCCCAAAGTCCGCCAGATGCTGGAGGACCTCATCGTTGAGGGCGTCCTCAAATATGCCGACGAGGTCGACGACGTTCCCGCCGCTCTTCGCCACGAGGAGCGCGAAACCCTGCTGATGCCCGCCAAGATCGAGTACGGAAAGACGTGGGACGATTGCGAAGAGATCATGACGATGATCTCCGGCACGCCGCTCGAGCAGGGCTATCTCGAGCTCGCTATCCCGATCTTCCGGGTCGCGCACATGTATATCGACGCCGATAATCGGCAGGTCGGCGAGGCGAACGTTTTCCCGCCGGCGATGCGGCTGGACCGCCCGACGCTGTGGCGGACCTGTACCTATTCGGGAACCCGCTACCAGCCCGATCTTCCGATGAACGTCACTGCGCTCAGGATCATGCGCAACCAGTGGCGGCACATGATGGTGATCGTCCGGCGGGTCAGCGACGTCTACCGTGCGCGCTTTCCCGAAGTCGACCAGCGCGGCTGGACGGTCGGCGACATCGAGCGGATGACGGTCTGCGTCCTGGCGCTTCCGACCTATCAGGTGATGCGCGTCGAGAACCGCGTCGAGAACGGAAAGCTGCATCCGGCGCTATCGTCAGCCTTCAGGCTGACCGACGGCCTTCGGATGCTGATGCACCACATGCTGTTCGTCCCGTTCGGCGAACCGACCCGGTCGGGCACTACTCCGATGACCGGTTTCGAAGCGCACCAATATGCCGAGCGCAACCACTCCTTCCATACCGCGCAGGGCGTTTGCGCCGGGCCGCCGTCGATGGTCGACGATTTTCTCGCCGTCATCCTGGACCGCGCCGATCCCAAGGGCGGCTGGCCGGACCAGATCGATCCGGAAGTGCAGGCGGCTCTGGATGAAGTCGAACGGGCGGTGGACTACGGCTTGCTCGGACTGCAGGCCTTCGGCTCGGTCTTCTCGCTGTTTCCGACTTCGACGGCCGGACATGCGGAGCTGAGGGAGATCATCAACGCCTGGACGAAATCGGACTCGCCGACCCTGGCGCGGCTGCGCGAGCGCACCGAGAAGATCCACTCAGTCACCCAGGACGTGGGCTGGCTCAAATCGGACGCGTTCCGGAAGAGCCGCCTTATCGCCTATAACGAGATGTACCAGAAATGCGGCTTCGGACTGACGGGCGAATTTCCCGATCCGTCGCTCGAGGAGCAGTATGAAAACCTGCCGCCGCTGCCGGAAGAGACGATGGCGCAGCTGAAGGCGATTTTCGCCCGCCACTTCCACGATCTTCCGGACGGCGACGAACTGTTCACGCGGCTGGCGGCGTGGCTTGGCCGGTTCATCAGCTTCGTCCAGGTGGCCACGCGAGTGGCGCTCGACGTGCAGGACCGGATCAACACCCTGCTCGGGCGGGAAAAGCCCAGGGAGACGTTCCAGGGTCGCGACCTGGGCAAATATATCGGCCTCGACAAGACCGTGGATTCCAAACACGAAAAAAGAGAGGTGCCGTTTCTCATCGACGACATCGCGAGGGTGCTCGGCGTTACGATCGACGTCACGGTCGACGATGTCACGATCACCGAAGGCGTGAGGAAAATCGCACAGCCTCCCAGAGTGGTTCCATTGGAACAGGCGTCCGTGGAGTGAAGCGCCTCGCTCCAACCTTCGCTCCGGTCCACGGGATCGGTGCAGGGGCGCCGCCGACCGTTGCGGCGGCACCCATTGCGCCGGTTCGATTCGCTGCAGCTGCAGCCAGGTTTACGCCTACGAGCCCGTAGGCAAATGAATTCGGCCGGCCCCCTCGGTCGGCCGGACACTGCGCGATGAAGCGCAAACTCGAGAGGAAGCCAAAATGAAGATCAAGACCAACGTTCGCGCCGGACTTACCGATCGCTGCGGCGGCCGTTGCGGCGGCTCCGTCGTGCAGACCCGTTGCGGCGGGACTCGTTGCGGCGGAAGCACCGACTACTACTAGGTCAAAGGAATTCGGCCGGCCCCCGGGTCGGCCGGACACTGCGCGATGAAGCGCAAACTTGAGAGGAAGCCAAAATGAAGATCAAAACCAACGTCCGTGCTGGACTTTCCGATCGTTGCGGCGGCCGCTGCGGCGGCACCCTGCAGACCCGTTGCGGCGGGACCCGTTGCGGCGGAAGCACCGACTACTACTAGGTCGCAAAGGATCCGGCCGGCCCCCTGGGCCGGCCGGATACCGCAATTGCATGCAAGCTCCTACGCGGTGGCAACTTTTCAGTCCCCGACGCTTCTTAAAGAATAGCAGGGCATGAGGGCTTCGAGCGCCAGTGCAGGATATTCGGGGATCTGGCTGGTCCTTCTGCTGGCGGGGCTGAGCCCGGCCCAGGCCGCCAAGTCCCGCGCTCCCGATCTTCCGACGCCGGCCGTCCCAGAGCGCTTCAACGCCGCGGATCGATACCCCGATGCGACCGTCCAGGCGGCGGGCCTTTCCGCCGAAGCCTGGTGGAAGATCTTCGACGACCCCGTTCTTGACGGCCTCGTCGACAAGGCCCGAAAGAGCAACGGCAGCATCCAGGAAGCGGCGGCCCGCCTCGAAAAGTCGAGGGCGTTGTTGCGCGGAGCGGCCGCGGCGCGGAACCCGCAGCTAGGCGGCGACGGCTTCGCTTCGCAGCGCACCGGAGCGCTGGTCAACGAGGCGGGCAAGGGCGGAGGGCTGATAAACTCCGGTGCGACCCTCAGCTATGAAGTCGACGTATTGGGGAGGCTGTCGAAGGCGAAGAAAGCGGCCCGGCTGGATGCGGCTGCAAGCGCGGAGCTCCTCCGCCATGCGCGGCTGCTCGTCGAGGCCGACACGGTCCAGACCTATTTCGAAATCTGCGCGCTCGACCAGGAGCGCTCGATCCTGGCGAAGGCCGCGGCCGATCGGGGCGCAACGCTGAAGATCCTCGAGGAACGCGAGCGCAACGGACTTGCGACCCGTCTGGCCGTGAACCGGGCGCGCGCCGAGGTCGCGACCGTGCGTTCGGACATCGACGATATCGACCGCCGCCGGGCGGAGCTGGTCGGCGGCCTCGCCCTGCTGATGGGAGAAGCGCCCTCCGACATCGCCGTTCCCGGGAAGATCGGCACTCCGCCCGTCATTCCGGCGGATATTCCCAGCGCCGTCATGGCCCGGCGACCGGACATTTCGGCGGGGTTGCGAAGCGTCGAGGCCGCGCGGGCTCGGGTCGGAGCGGCCAAAGTGTCGTGGCTGCCCGGCTTCAGCCTTACCGGGCGGCAGGGTTTCGCCTCGCCTTCGCTTGGAAGCCTGCTGGGTTCGGCAGCCCAGAATTTCGGGCTGGGCTTCCTGTTCTCGATTCCCGGCCTCGACGGGGGGCGGCACAAGGCCCGCATGCGCTCCGCCCGAGCCGACCTTTCGATCGCGTCCGCTGAATACAGCACCCA
>DASVUW010000096.1:0-5748 GCA_036386845.1 Allosphingosinicella sp.
GCTTCTAGCGCCGGAACCGGGGCCGCCGGCGCCCGCAATGCCCGCGCCGCCCCAGGTCCAGACAGTCCCGCAGCCGCAGCCCGCGATTCGGGCGCCCGCCCCCACGCCCGCGGCCGTTCCGGCTCCGAGGCCTTCGCCCAGGGCCGCGGTTCCGAAGCCCGCTCCGGCGCCGCCCAAGCCGGCCCCCCGCGCCGCCCAACCGAAAGCCGCTCCCGCCAAGGCCGTGCCCGCGGCCAAGCCCGCGGCGACCCGCCCGACCGGCCGCTTGTCCGGACTCCTGACTGGCGTTTCGGACCGGCAAACCAACAGCCGCTCAGAAGCGCCTCGGGCCGCCGCGGCGGGGCCAGCGGTCCAGGCCTCGCTGGGCGCCGAGGTGCGGCGCCAGCTCAAGCCGCACTGGAAGGCGCCGACGGGTGCCGATTCCGAGCAGTTGCGCACCGAAGTGGTCATCTCGCTGGCTCAGGACGGACGAGTCACCGACATCCGGATCGGCGGCACCAGCGGCCAGACGGCGAGCAACCGTCCCCAGGTATCGCTCCACCGCGAACAGGCCGAACGCGCCGTCCGGCTCGCGGCCCCCTTCAGGCTTCCCGCCCAATATTACGAGGCCTGGAAGTCGCTCCGGGTCACCTTCGACAAGAGGCTCTCTCAATGATGAAGCGCCTGCTTCCGCTCTTCCTGTTCGCTTTCGCGATGCCCGCCGCCGCCCAGCTGAGCGTTGACGTCACCGACGAGAGCGGGGACGATCTCGTCATCGCCGTTCCCGTCATGCCGACTCCCGAGGCGACGGAGACTCCCGCCGGGAGCACCGAGGCGCTCGGCCGGCAGGTCGCCGAAGTCGTCGCCGCCGACCTTCGCGGAAGCGGCCTGTTCCGCCCCGTCGGGCCCGGCGGAATCCGCGCGGTGCCCTTCGCCGAAGTCACCGCCCCCGCCTACGCCGCCTGGAGCGGCGCCGGCGCAGCCGCGCTGGTCCAGGGCTTCATCCGGGCCAACGGCGACGGACAGATCACCGTCGGCTGCTACCTCTACGACGTCGCTCTCCAGTCCGAGCTTACCCGAGCCGGCTACGTCGTCGCTCCCCGCGACTGGCGCCGTGCCGCCCACAAATGCGCGGACGCCATCTATTCGCGCCTGTCCGGCGAGAGCCCGTTCTTCGACAGTCGGATCGCCTACATCGCGGAGAGCGGCCCCAAGAACGCTCGGGTCAAACGTCTAGCGATCATGGATTCGGACGGTGCCAATCACCGCTTCCTGACCAATGGCCAGTCGACCGTGCTGACCCCGCGCTTCTCGCCCGACTACAAGCAGATCGTCTACCTCAGCTATGTCGAGAAGCGGCCGCGTATCTACATCTACGACATCGGCACGGGCCGTCAGCGGATCGTCACGGAGAGCTCCAACCAGACCTTCGCTCCGCGATTCTCGCCCGATGGACGCTGGATTCTCTACGCCATGTCGGTGGGCGGCAATACCGACATCTACCGGGTCTCCGCGCAGGGGGGGCAGCCGGTGCGGCTGACCACCTCGCCGGGGATCGACGTGGGCGGCTCCTATTCGCCCGACGGAAGCCGGATCGTGTTCGAAAGCGACCGCGGCGGCCGCCAGCAGCTCTACGTGATGGATGCCGACGGCTCGAACCAGCGCCGGATCAGCTTCGGCGGCGGCGGCTACGCGACTCCCGAGTGGAGCCCGCGCGGCGACCTCATCGCCTTCACCCGGATCGCCGGCAATTTCCGAGTCGGGGTGATGAGCCCGGACGGGTCCGGCGAGCGGCTCCTGACCGACAGCTGGCAGGACGAGGCGCCAAGCTGGTCGCCCAACGGCCGCGTCCTCCAGTTCTTCCGAACCACCCAGGGCCGCGGCGGCAAGTCCAGCGTCTGGCAGGTCGACCTCACCGGCCGCAACGAACGCCGAATCCCAACCCCCCTGGACGGCTCGGACCCCGCCTGGGGCCCGATCCTGCCCTGATCCGATCGAAGGAGAGAGCGTATGAGAAAGTCCCCCTGGAAGGTCGCCGCGATCGCCGCGGCCCTGGCCATGACCGCCGGCTGCGGCAAGAAGGCCCCCAAGGACCTGCCGCCCCCGCCGGGCGACAGCGCCGATGCCGGAACCGCCACCGGCGTCGACGACGCCTCGGACAGCGATCCCAGCGGCGGGGCCGGCCCGGGTTCGAGGGAGGACTTCATCCGGACCGTCGGCCTCGAGGGGGACCGGGTCTTCTTCGACACCGATCAATATGATCTCGACGACCGGGATCGGGCGACCCTCGAGGCTCAGGCGGCCTGGCTCAACCGCTATCCGGCGGTGCGCGTGACGATCGAAGGCCATGCCGACGAACGGGGCACCCGCGACTACAATCTGGCGCTGGGCGACCGCCGCGCCAATGCCGCCAAGAACTATCTTGCGGCGCGCGGGGTCTCGGCGGGCCGGATGACCGTGATCAGCTACGGCAAGGAACGCCCCGAGGCACTGGGCTCCGACGAGAGCGCCTGGGCCCGGAACCGGAGGGCGGTCACGGTGCTTCCGCAGTGAGGGCGCGTGCCGCCATCCCGGCGAAAGCCGGAATCTCGGGAAGACCCGTAGAGCCTTTAGCGACCTGAGGTCCCGGCTTTCGCCGGGATGACGGGAAAGGGGGAGATGGATGCGTTTGTCTCGCATGGCGCCCGCAGGGTTGATCCTGGCCCTCGGGGCAGGCCCGGCACAGGCCGAGGATTGGCGCATGCTGACGGTCAGCCATCACGACCTGGTCTTCGTCGACGTCGACAGCGTCCGTCGGCACATGGACGGCCGAATCGCGTTTCGGGCGCGCCACCGTCTGGCCGAAAACGATTCGAACCGCGATTTCGGCTACGACCGGATCGACATCGCGGTCGAGGGGCGATGCGAGCGCTCACAAGACGGACAGCCGGTGCCGGCGACCGGCCGGCGCACCTACCATCTTCGCGGCCGGCCGATCCCGGTCCGGCAATGGCGCGAGGAGGGTCTGAACGACGATCTCGGCGGCGTCGCCGCCGAGATATGCGCCGGGCGGATCGGCCACCGGCGATTCGCCGATTTCGACAAGGCCATGGCGGAATATGCCGAGCATGACAGCCTCGAGCGGCTGGCCGCCCACGTCACCGGCGAGCTCGAGCTGGTCGGCACCGTCGTCCAGGGATGGGAGATGAACGCCGTATCGCTCTGTGGAAGCGAGGAGGGCTGCCGCGAGGATTCCCCGAGGGAATTCTGCTGGCTGGCCGGCGGAATCAGCGTCCCTGCGCCGGCCGGAGCGCCCGAATGGGTGGGCGGTGGGCCGCGCCGCGACAGCGCGGGCGCGGCGTTCAGGGGACGGATCCATCGCGCCCGCGGCGGCAAAGGGTTCGGCCATATGGGCGGCTTCGCGTGCCTCGTTGAAGTGACCGGCCCAGTTCGGTTCGTCGAGGTTCCGAACCGCCCCGAGGAGCGGCAGGACGCGGCCCCCGGTCTTCGGCCGGAAGCGGCGGCCGCGCACGAGGCCTTCGCCGCCGCAATCAGGTCGGCCGCGAAGGTCGGGCTGGCGACGGGAAGCGGGCGCTGGGAAGTGGACGAATTCAAGCCGGGGAGCAGCGGCGGCGCCTGCTATTCGCTGCCGAGCCTCAAGGGGAGCTATCCCGATCCGCGGGCCCCGGTTCTCGGCTGGCCCGGGCTTCAGCGGATGACCCGTGAGCGAAATGCGATCACCCTGGTTGACGGCGACTGGGACCCCGACCTCACTTTTCACTTCCCGGATCCGAAGGCCGCGGCGGCTTCCGAGCCTTTCCTCCGGAAGCTGGCGAGCAGGGGCGTGGCCGCGATCTCGCAAAAGGGCGCAAGGGTCGCCATCCGCTATCTGGACGGGCGCGACGAAAGCTTCCGGTTCGACGACTCTGCCGGCGCCGTCCGAGCCGGTGGCATGGCCGAGAGGCTTCGCGGCCGCGAGATCGGCGGGCTGAGGCGCGAGACCAACCGGGTGACGGCGACCCCTCTGCGCAGCGTCTCGCTCACCTTCCCGGACGAGACGCTCGCGCTACGCGCCTACGAGCGGATGGAAGCGCTTCGCGCGGCCTGCGCTCGGAAGGCGCCGTGAGAGACTCGTCGTCCCAGCGCAGGCTGGGACCCCAGGGGGTTGAAGGGCCGCGGCGTCTTTCACCCGCCGGGACCCCAGCCTTCGCCGGGGTGACGGATCATTCGTCGCCGTAGATCGCGACCCTCGCGCCCTCCGCGGAAGCGATGCCGCGATACATTCCGGGCGTGTTGAAGGCCCAGGCGGCGTCGCCGTCCGGCGTGACGAGGATGACCCCGCCGCTTCCCCCCAGCGAGCCGACGTCCGCGATGACCTTGTCCGCGGCGGCGGCCGCGGTCTCGCCGAGCATCCGGATCCGGGCGCAGATCTCGTGGGCGACGGCAGCTCGGATAAAATATTCGCCCGCGCCGGTGGCCGAGACGGCGCCGGCGCGGTCGTCGGCATAGGTTCCGGCGCCGATCAGCGGGGTATCGCCGATCCGGCCCCAGCGCTTACCGGTGAGGCCGCCGGTCGAGGTCGCGGCGGCGACATGGCCCCCCGTGTCGACCGCAACGGCGCCGACGGTCCCGTATTTCAGCTCCTCGTCGAAATAATGGTCTCCCTCGGCCAGCATCATCTCGAGCTGGCGGCGTCGTTCGTCGGTGGCGAACCATTCGGGACCGACCTGTTCGAGGCCGTGATCGCGGGAGAATTGATCGGCGCCATCGCGACTCAGGAAGACGTGCGGGCTGTGCTCCATGACCGCCCGGGCGAGGCTGACCGGGTTGCGGGTCCCGGTGACCCCGGTGACGGCACCGGCGTCGCGGGAGCGGCCGTCCATCACGGCCGCATCGAGCTCGTTCGTGCCCTGATAGGTGAAGACGGCGCCCCGCCCCGCGTTGAAGCTGGGTTCGTCCTCGAGGACGCGGGCGGCGCGCTCGACCGCGTCGACGGCGCCGCCGCCCTCGGCCAGGATCGCGCCGCCCGCAGCGAGCGCGCGCTCGAGGCCGGCGCGTGCCTGCCGGTCCTGCTCGGGAGTGGACCGAGCCCGCTCGAGGATTCCGGAGCCGCCGTGCACGACCAGCTTCCAGGGGATTTGACTCATTCTCGGCTCCGTTCGGAAGCGCAACGCTCGGGAGGGCTCGCCCTATCCGCGAGCGGGGAGGGGGGCAAGTGGCCGGGCAGCCGCCGTCATTGGGAGGAGTGCAACGACGAAGCAATCCAGGGGGCCTCGCCGGCCGCACTGGATTGCTTCCCTTCGCTCGCAATGACGGCTTGCACATTCCGAATCATATAATTATGATATCATAATTAAAGGAGGGTTCGAATGGCCACTTCATTGCACGCTTCCCCCGATCGCCGGGCGCTCCGGCTCTCCAGCGAGCAGCCCGCGTCCACCTTCAACGGCTTCGTCATGCTGGGCGTGACCCTGATCCCGCTCGCCGGCGGCCTCGCCGCTCTGGGCATCTTCAGGGAGAACTGGGTCGCAGGGCTCGCGATCGGAGTCGCGAGCGCAATCCTTTTCCTCTTCGTCGCCGCGGGCTTCTACCTCCTCCAGCCCAACCAGGCGGCGGCGCTGCTCCTGTTCGGCGACTATCGCGGCACCGACCGCAACTCGGGCCTCCGGTGGCGCTGGCCCTGGCTGACCCGGACCAAGATCTCGACCCGGGTCCACAACGTCACCTCGGAACGGCTCAAGGTGAACGACCTTCGAGGCAATCCGATCGAGATCGCGACCAACGTCGTCT
>DASVUW010000097.1:0-2013 GCA_036386845.1 Allosphingosinicella sp.
CGCAGGCGGTGGCGACCGTCCTCACCGTCGCCCGGGCTCCGGTGACGGTGCAAAGTCTCCAGAAGCAGTTCCAGGAGGTCGCGCCCCATCTCTCGGGCGGCGGCCAGGGGCAATCCTGGTGGGCGGCGTTCAAGACCGAGATGGCAGGCCTGGTCACCATCCGCCGTGAGAACACGCCCTCGACCCAGCCCGCCGAGCGGCTTCGCCGGGCCGGCCAGAGCCTTCAGGCGGGGCAGGTCGAGGTGGCCCTGCTCGAAGTGCTTCGGTTGCCCGGCCATGAGCGCGCGAATCCGTGGATCGCCAATGCTCGGCGTTACGTTGCGGCCCACCGGGCGCTGGACCGGCTGGAGAGCGCGGCGTTGCTCGAGCCGCGGGCTCCGATGGTGCAGCCGGCGGCGCCTCGCCCAACCCCGCCGTCATCGTCTTCGTCCACTCTGTCGCGGTAGGTACGTCACCGCTCTTGCCTCCCTGCGAGCGTAGCTCGCGGGGAGGGGGACCACCGAAGGTGGTGGAGGGGTGATCTGGCGAAGGCCTAGGACCAGGTCACCCCTCCACCATGCTTCGCATGGTCCCCCTCCCCATGCTTCGCATGGGGAGGCAAGGTTAGATCTCCAGCAGCGCGTAGGGCCGGCCGAAGGCGGGCTCGACGACATATTGGGCGACGTTGAAGACGGGAACTCCGCCCGGCGTGTGGCCCGAATAGGCGCCGCGATGGGCGTGGCCGTGGACGACCGCCTTGACGTTGTCGAAGCGGTCGATCGCATGGGCGAGGCGCGAAGAGCCCAGGAACGGATAGATTTCGAGCGGCTCGCCCTCCACCGTCTCCGGGATCGGGGCATAATGGAGGACGGCGAGCACGCGCTCGGTCCTCAAGGAGCGAAGGGCGTTTTCGAGCAGCCTCGCCTCGTTGCGCGCCTCGTCGACGAAGACCTTGATAGCCTCCTCTCCGAAGGCGCCGAGCTCGGACCGGCCGAAGCCGCCGATGAAGCCCTTGGCGCCGGCGAAGCCGACACCCTCGATCACCGTCGCCTGCTCGCCGAGCATGATCACTCCGGCCGATTGGAGGATCCGGACCACCTCGTCCGCCTCGCCGGCTTCGTAATCATGGTTGCCCAGCACCGCGACGACCGGAATGGCGCAGGCGCGAAGATCCTCGGCCAGTATCTCGGCTTCGCCGACCTTGCCGAAATTCGTCAGGTCGCCGGCCAGGACAAGCACGTCCGCGGCCTGGCTGATCTCCTCGAACAGCGCCCGGTAGCGATTCTGGCAGGTCTCGGTGACGTGGAGGTCGCCGATCGCAGCGACCATGAGCGTCTCAGTGGTGGGGCTCATGCTTTTCATCCACTCCCTTCCCGACGACGTCGGCGAAACCCCATTCGCTGACGTCGATGACATAGTCGGTCGGGCTGATCAGCCGTCCGCGGCAGATCCTGACGCTGGCCGGCGGCATCTGGTCCTGAGCCTTCAGCCGCTCGAGCAGCTCCTCGTAGAGCCAGCGGGGGATGAGGTCGCGCTCGGTCGGGTAGACGAAGCGGAAGTTGAGGACGCTCATCAGGAGCACTTCCCAATAGAGCTCCATGTTCGAGAGCAGCCACTTCCAGTCGATCTCGTCATGCTTGATCAGGATCGTGTGGACGATGTCGGCGCCGTCGTAGCGGTAGCGGGTCTGGAGGAAGAGCTTGGAGAGGATGAACTGCGTCGGCGGCGTCACCCGCACGTTGGTGCCGTAGACCTCGGCCTCGTACACCTCCTGGAACCACTCGTCGGTGATCGGGATGGAGGCGGACGAGATGTTGAAGATGACGTCGAAGAAATGCTCGCCGCGCCAGACCTTTCCGATCCAGCGCTCGTCCTCCATCTCGATCTCGTAGCCCTGGCCCTTGAAGTGGCTGAGGATCTTGGGCGCGTCGGACGGCTTGCAGAAGACGTCGAGATCCTTGGTCGGCCGGGTGATGCCGGTGAAGCAGGACAGCGCGTAGGTCCCCGAAAGGAGGAACGGTATGCCGCTCTCCT
>DASVUW010000098.1:0-2990 GCA_036386845.1 Allosphingosinicella sp.
GCCGCTCGATCCCCTTCAGCAATTCTCGTAATTCCAGTTTCGCCTCTTGCCCTCGGCCATCCATTCGACCGCCTGGGCGATGCGCTTGTCACGAGTCTCCGGCTTTTTCGCCTCGGCCACCCATTGGACATATTCGCGCCGGCAGCTCGGCGGGAATCCCTCGAACGTGGCCCGGGCGGCAGGGTTGGCGGACAACGCGGCTTGGAGCTCCGGCGGAGCCTCGGGCTCGGCCCTCGGCCCCGGTTTCGCCCGCGCCGGGCGGGTATCCGAGTCGGTCAGGGCCATCGCCTTGCGGACGAGCTCGAAGAGGACGTCCTCGGCCGGCAGGTCGGCGACCGAGGCCAGCCGTCCGAACTGGCCCATGGCCTCGCGCTCGCTCCCGGTCTCGCCCAGCACTTCCTTCGCGCGCCGGAAGCCGAACGTGGCGTGCGCCTTGAAGGCGGCCATTCCGGCCAGCATCCGCCCCTTGTAGAGGAAATGCGGCATACCCCACTTGAGGGTCTCCTCGGCCTCAGGGCAGGCCGAGTGGACGGCGCGGCGCAGATGCTCGAGGATCGGCCGGGCGAAATCGGCCTGCCGGGCGATATAGGCGTCGATGCGCGGGTCCGTTGACATGGCGGGGATCATAGATTCGTTCCGGCGCAAAATCGATTCGCTTCGGCGCGAGGCGTGGAACGGCCGATTCGGCCGGGCTTTGGCTCTCGATTCTCTGTGGAGAATCAATCAGATGCTGGCCACCCGCCTGAGCTCGAGCTTGATCGAGAGGATTGTCTACGACGAGGAGGCCGCGGCCCTCTTCATCTGCTTCCGGGAGACCGGCCGCTACCTCTATTCCGGGGTCCCCAGGGCGATCTATGAGGGGCTGAAGAAGGCGCCCTCGCCGGGCCGCTACTTCAACGAATGCATCAAGCGGCGCTTTCCCTGCCGTCCGGATCCGGTGCGGCGGCGGTTCGGCCCGGCCAGGAACCGGGACGGCGAACCGGCCACGGAGCGCGACCATCGCCCGACCGGGCTCACCCGCCGCCCGTGCGGCGGGTGATCGGCGGTCCGGGCCGGGCTGCGGACTCAATTAGGATCGCACCCGAACGATTTGACCATGGACGCTCCCCTTTTGAAGGAAGCTATGGCTCCGGCCGGCTTTCGCCAAGCGAAGCTTCGATCCGAAATGAAGCAAATACCCGGGCGCTCGAAGTTGATCCCCGCCGGCCTTCATGCCACTGGCTGGCGGGGAGCGTTCGCCTTGCGCCTGAAGACCTTGACCTACACCAGCCGCGCCCGCCTCGACCTCACCGACGAGGATCTGGCCGCCATCCATCAGACCGCCAGGCACTTCAACGCCCTGGACGGCATCTCCGGCCTGCTCCTTTTCGATGGCTCCCGGTTCCTCCAGATCGTCGAGGGCTCGGAGGAGGCTATCGAGAATCTGGTGGAGCGGCTTCGGATGGACCCCCGCCATTCGGCCTTCGAGGTCCGCGACGAGCGGCATGTCGAGCGGCGGTCCTTTCCGGACTGGTCGATGGAGCTCGTCCGGGTCAGCGCGGACTGCGGGAATGCGAGTGACGAAGTGGCGAAGGCCCTCCCGGCCGGCGTCCCCGCTCCGGTGCGGGACCTGGTGATCAGAATGACCGGCCAGCTCGCGAAGGCTTAGAAATCCTCCCCTGCATTTGCAGGGGAGGGGGACCATGCGAAGCATGGTGGAGGGGCCCTTTCCGACACTCGAGAACCCCTCCACCGCGCTTCGCGCGGTCCCCCTCCCCCGGAAATCCGGGGGAGGAATTCAGAGCGAGTGACTCGGCTGAATGTTGATTCAGCCCCCCCGGCTCCATCCCGCCCTGGGCGGCTGGTGCAAATTCGCTTCCGGGATCAGCCGTCTGAGCTTTCGGGCGAAGCTCCTCAGGCACACCTCGCTCTCGCCCAGCGGCCCGGGCAGGTAGCTGCGCGACGCCATGCCCTGCTGAACGCCTTCGATCAGGGCTGTATCCTCTTCATTGACCCGGCGGTTGATCCGCCAGTTCAGGTAGCGCGCCGCCTTCATCTCCCGGCGGGGATCGGGCAAAGCGTAGCTGATCTCCCGGATAATCGTCTCCGTCGGGGAGACAGGAAGGAACTGCATGAAGTCGACTTGGTCAGGGTAGATGTCGAAGGCAAGGTTGGGCCAGAGCTTGAAATAGAGCCATCGACGCCGGAGCTCGGCCGGGAGGTGCGGGACCGGCGGCAGAAGCTTCTGATAGGCACGCTCGGAGGGGTTGGCGGAGGGCCGCTCGATGAGGTCGCCGGCCATGCGGTCGACATGCTCGCCCGCGGAAATGGAATAGCCGCGACCGAACAGGCGGGTGAGCCCCGGATGGGCGACGGCGATGTGGAGCCCGTCCGAATAATTGTCCGCGACGTTCTTCCAGTTGACGCCGCGCGGCCGAAGCGTGACCCGGCCGAGCGGCTCCAGGGCTTCGAACCGATAGGGGGCGATCTCCTGCTCGTGCGGCGCCATCATCTCCGCCACCGACGGGCCGCCGGGCTCGAGCCGGACGAACAGGAAGCCGCGCCAGTCCTCGAGCTCGACCGGCAGGAGGCCCAGGCTCGAGGGCTCGAGCCCGGGATAATCTTTCTTGTGCGGCACTCCGACCAGCCGGCCGTCGAGAGCGTAGGTCCAGGCATGATAAGGACAGGTCAGCCGCCTCGAGCAGCCGCTCCCACCGCTCACCAGCCGGGAGCCGCGGTGACGGCAGACGTTCGAGAAGGCCCGGACGGGGCCGTCGTCGCCTCGGATGACGATGATGCTCTCTCCGAGAAAGTCGAGACTGCGCCAGTCGCCCGGATTCGGGATTTCGCCGGAGTGGCAGACCACCTGCCAGGCGGGACGGATCACCCGCTCCATCTCCGCTTCGAAAAAGTCCGGATCGCGATAGATCCAGCCGGGGAGGCTCAGCTCGGGCTCAGGCGCGACGGCAAGGTGGGGGCTGGGCATGGCCGACTTTTGCAAAAGGGCGGGC
>DASVUW010000099.1:0-7966 GCA_036386845.1 Allosphingosinicella sp.
GAATCTGTTCGAGTCCGAGCTGTTCGGGCACGTCAAGGGCGCCTTCACCGACGCCCGCGGCGACCGGATCGGGCGGCTCCAGGCCGCGGACGGCGGCACGCTGTTCCTCGACGAGGTCGGCAACCTGCCGCTCCACCTCCAGCCCAAGCTTCTCACCGCGCTCGAGCAGCGGCAGGTCACTCCGGTCGGCGCCAACAAGCCGGTGCCGATCGACGTCCGCGTCGTCGCCGCGACCAACCTTCCGCCCGAGCGGCTCGCCGACGAGGGCCTGTTCCGCCCGGACCTGCTGTTCCGGCTCAACACGGTCGAGATCGAGCTTCCGCCGCTGCGCGAGCGGCGGGAGGACATCCCCGTCCTCGTCGACCATTATGTCGCCCTCTATTCTAAGAAATATGCCAAGTCCGCTCGCCACCTTCCCGCCGAGGTGATGGCGGCCTTGGTCGCCTATGACTGGCCCGGCAACGTCCGGGCCCTGCGCCACGCGGCCGAGCGCGCCGTCATCCTGGCCGGCGACGGCGCCTTCACCTTCGAGGACTTCTCCCTGTCCCGCTCGACCGCGCCGCGCCAGTCGGCGACGAGCGCTCCGCCGGCCCTGGGCGCCGATCTCAACCTCGAGCGAATCGAGAAGCAGATGGTCGAGCAGGCCCTGAAGCGCCACGCCTACAACATCTCGCTCGCCGCCCAGGAGCTCGGCCTGACCCGGGCCTCGCTCTACCGCCGAATGGACAAGCATGGGCTTTAGGGGGACTTCAAATCCTCCCCGGCAATTGCCGGGGAGGGGGACCACACGAAGTGTGGTGGAGGGGTTCTTCGGACTCGGCGAGACCCCTCCACCATGCTTCGCATGGTCCCCCTCCCCCGGAAATCCGGGGGAGGAATTATCTCATGCACTTTAGAAGCCGCTTCATCGCCGGCCTCGCCTGGCGGGCGGCGATGCTTCTGGGCACGGTCTACCTGTTCGTTGCGACTCTCGGAATCGACGGCCTCGGCGTTGCCCGCCTGCTCGCCGCGGGCCTCTGCCTGTGGGCGCTCTACGAGCTGTGGCGCTACATCCAGCGGACCAACATGGAGCTCGCCCGCTTCCTCGAGGCGGTGCGGCTCGGCGATCTGTCGCAAAGCTTCGCCCACCGGGCAGACGGGAGCGGCTTCACCGATATCGGCCAGGCGCTCGACCAGGGGATCCGCAACCTTCGCGACGAGCGGCTGCGTCTCACCGAATCCAACCGCTTCTGCGAGGCGGTGCTCGACGACGCTCCGGCCCCCCTGCTGACGGTCGATTCGGAGGGCCGGGTCGAGCTCGCCAACAAGGCGGCCCGGCGGCTGTTCGTCCGCCATCAGGGCGTTCGGATCGAGGATTACCGGATCTACGGCGAGACCTTCGCCTCCGCGCTCGGCGACGACGCCATCGGCAAGCCTCGCCTCCTTCCGCTGATGCTTGACGAGCTTCCCCAGACGGCGATGGTCAGCGCCGCGTCCGTCCACCGCCTCGGCGGAATGGTGCGGGTCGTCGCCGTCCAGCCCATCCAGGGCGAATTGAACGCGATCGAGATCGCCGCCCAGAGCGACCTCATCCGGGTCCTCACGCACGAGATCATGAACTCCATGACTCCGGTCACCTCGCTCGCCCAGAGCGCGGCGGGCCTGATGGCCGAGGTCGACCGCGGCGGCGATCCGCTCGTCGCCGACGCCCGGGCCGCGGTCGAGACCCTCGCCCGGCGCGCCGACGGGGTGATGCATTTCGTCGAGAGCTATCGCCAGATCAGCCGGACCCCAATCGTCCGACGCCGGCTGTTCGAGGTCCAGCCCTGGGCCCGGGAGCTCGAATCCCTGTTCCGCGCCGGCGAGGGGGCCGAGGGCGTCGCCCTGTCCCTCGACGTCAGCCCCGACCGGCTGACTCTCGACGCCGATCCCGACCTGATGTGCCAGGTCCTCATAAACCTGCTTCGCAACGCCGCCGAAGCCGCGCGCGACCACAGCGCTGCGCCCGCAATCTCCCTGTCCTTCGCCGCAGTGGCCGGCGGCCGGGTCCAGATCGAGGTCGCGGACAACGGCGCGGGCGTTCCGGAGGACCTGCGCCAAGACGTCTTCCTCCCCTTCTTCACCACCAAGGCCAAGGGCACCGGGGTCGGCCTCAGCCTCGCCCGCCAGGTCGTCCTCGCCCACCGCGGCTCGATCGGCCTCGGGACGAGCGCCACCGGCGGGGCGCTGTTTCGGATTTTGCTCTGAATTTCCCTCTCCCTGTAGGGGAGAGGGAGGGACCCGCCGCGAAGCGGTGGGAGGGTGAGGGCCCGCTGACTCAGGGGCTACAGGCCCTCACCCTCCCGCTTCGCGGGCCCCTCCCTCTCCCCTGCAGGGAGAGGGGTGTCCGAGCCAAGACCCGTATCGAAGGACCCGTCGGCAAATGCGTCCGCCGGGATCGAATCCGCGAGGCTGAGCCCGTCGAGGATGCGGGCGGTCTCGTCGCGCACCATCAGCATCACCCGGTGGAGCCGGCACTGGTCCTCGGTGATGCAATTCTTGCAGGTCTCGTGGCGGTATCGGCTGGCGCAGGGAAGCAGGCCCAGCGAGCCGCGGGTGAGCCGGACGATCGAGCCGTAGCTTATCTCGGCGGGCGGCCTCGCAAGCCAGTAGCCGCCGTCGCGGCCGCGGCGGCTCGCGACCAGCCCCTCGCGGATCATCTGGGACAGCATCACGGTCAGGAATTTCGGCGGGATGTTCTGCCGGGCGGCGATCTCGCTCAGCTGGACCGGCCCTTCGCCGTAGCGGTCGGAAAGGTGGAGGAGCGCGCGGATTGTATAGCGCGTTCGTTGAGAAAGCATTGGGCCTCATGAACCGGCGGCCGTCTTTTGGCAACCGGGTCGGGAGCTTGGCCCGTCGGCACTCCTACTGGTTCGAACCCGCCGCCTTCCGGATGAAGTGGCCGGCCGACACGCCGCGAAGCAAAGCGAGCCGATATTGCTGGGTGACTCCCGGCTTGTGCCATCCTCCCTCCGGCATGGCCTCGGTGAGCCCGCGCATGGCGGCGTGGTCGACGGTCGCTTCCGTCTCGGCGCACGCTTCGATCCGCCCCAGCTCCTGGCGCAGCTCGTCGCGCCCGGCGACGAGGCCTTCGTGCCAGTCGGCCGCCTGATAGCCCTTGAGGCGCTCATTGACGATCTTCGCCGGGAGCCGGTCGGCGAAGGCGGTGCGGGCGAGCGCGCGGCGGATGCCGTCGCGCAGATACTGGTCCGCGGGCACGGTCAGGCAGAATTCGATGAGCCGCCGATCGGCCGTCGGGTCGCGGACGTCGATTCCCCAGCCGGCGAGAGACCCCTTGTTGTAATTGCCGGCGTCGACCCGGCGAAGCGCCCAAAGCCTGGTCTCCAGCGGGTCTCGGCGGGGCCGGTAGCTCGGGTCGAGCCCGCGCTCGGCGCCGCGCTCCGCGATCCGGAAGGTCTCGATGGCTTCGGGGCTGATCGCCGTGTAGTCGGTCAGCTTGCGGCCCTTGCCGCGAAGCCTGGCAATCGCCTGCCACAGCGGGACTGGGACGAACGGACCGATCGTCTGAGCGGCGACGGTTCCGACCCGGGTGCCGTTCCGGACGAGGGCGACGGATTCCCGGGCGAGACGAAGGAGCCGGCCGCTCGACAGCAACTGGGTGAGAAGCGGCATTCCGTCATAGCTGAAGCTCATGTTGCCGCGAGCGCCGCTGAGCAGGACCCGGTGGCCCTGCTGGCGAGCGACGTCTAGGATCCTGTGGGTCCATACGCCGTTGCACAGGTTGAGGACGGGGCGCTCGAAGAGGAAGAAACTCCGATCGAGGTCCGCAACCGGGGAGCCGCCGTTGCGGACGAGCATATGATCCATATTGGGGTACAGGGCGGCGACCTCGGCCGCATAGGGGCCTTCGTCGGCGAAGGCGCCCTTAATCTGGCTGACATCATAGCCCTCGCGCGGAACGCTGGTGAACGCCGAGATCCTACCGCCCGTCGGCGCCATAAGCCTGGCCGCCGTTGCGGCGACGGAGCTGCTGTCCAGCCCACCGCTCAGATGGGCGGCGACGGCCGATTCCGTGCCTCGAAGCCGAACGGCGACGGCCCGGTCGAAATGCTCGCGCAACGCCTCGGCATATTCGCCCGTGCCGTTCAGACGGAGCGGCTCCAGCGGCGGTCGCCACCAGAGCGTCGCCTTCAGGCCGTCCCTCGTGACTTCCACGATCTCCCCGGCGCGGACCTTCTCGATTCCTCGGAAAAAGGTCTCTGAGCCGTCCTCGGGGATGAGGGCGAGGAAGCTGGCCACCGCTTCGCGGTCCGGTGCGGGCGGTATCTCGGGCAGGGCGTGAAGCCCTTTGGGCATCGAGGCGAAAGCGAAGAAGCCGCGGACCCGGCTGTAGTGAAGCGGCCGCTCGCCCAGAAAGTCGCGGCCGAGCAGCAGCCGCCTGCGGCGCGAATCCCAGAAAGCGAAGGCGAAGTTGCCGTGAAGGCGCTCGACCGCCCCGTCCTCCCACCGCTCCAGCGCCCTCAGCATCAGAGCGGGGTCGGACAGTGAGCCGAGCTCCGCCGCGCCGATGCCCAGCGCCTCGCCGAGCTCTTCCCGATTGTCGAGCCTGGCGTCCGCCACCAGCAGGGCCGTGTCCTCCGCGCCGGCGGCGACCGTTTCGCGCCGCCGCTTCACGGGACCGAGGGCGAACAGCCGCTGGCCCAGGGTAATCGCGCCGTCGCTCGCCACCGCCGGGGCTTCCGGGCCGTAAATCTGCTGCGCCCTCAGCATGGCCTCGCAGCGGCTCTCGGAGCCGGGCCGGCCGTCGAGGCTCCAATAGCCCGCGACGGCCGTCATGCGGGACGGATTTCAACCAGTCCGTCGGCCGCAAGCTCGTCCAGCAGTTCCTTCAGCTGCGCCTCGCAAGTGGAAGGATCCACGTCGAACTCGCGAAGCAGCTCCGCCTTCAGCTCGGAAAGGCGCTTGGGCTGCTCGATCATAGCCCAAATGCGTGTCGCCGTGCCGTTGAAGCCGTAGCAGGTGCCGTTGTCGACGTGCAGCGCGACCAGTTCGCCGTCGACCTCGGTCTCGATCATCTCGCCGGTCCGGCGCACCATCAAATCGTCTGCCACCTAAATTTCTCCATGCCTGTTCAGCGCCATTCGAAGGCCTCGAACACCCCGTAACCATTTGCAGCCCGAAGCCGTAGCGATTGCGTCCGCCGACGTGAAGGGACGACGAATGGGCGCAGCGGCTCCTGCGGGCGATACGGCCTGGTCGGCCGCTCGCTTTCCACTCCGATTGATCCTTTGGCATCCGTTATCACAAAACGGAATTGGGCCTGCAAGCAGCTCTGATTGACAGCCGCGATTCCCGAGGCTTAATGACGCTTCATTACGAGGAATGATGAAGATGCGCGTTCGCCCAGATCATGAAGTCGCCGTCGGCACCAGCCCTGACCGGCAAGCGGCTTGGATTCGCCCCACCTTGCGCCGCCTCGACGCCGGCAAGGCCGAGAATCTGGCATCCAACAGCGGCGACGGCGTCAGCACCCAGTCCTGATCGGGCTCCGGCCGGCCGGCGCGAGCCGACCGTCCGTGAATTGAATCGCACCGCCCTACAGGATGAAGTCGGGCATCGGGCCCACCGGCAGGGTGGTGTTGAGGAATTCGATTACATAGTCGGATCCCGCCTGATAGCCGGCAATTCCGTCCTGATCGACCACTAGGAACAGCCGGCCGGCAAGGTCGCCGGTGCTCGCCGTGAAGAACACGGCCTCGTCCGCATCGAGTACCGAGCTCATCGCCGCCGTCAGGTCGGAGTCGAATGTGGCGGTGCTCAGCGCTCCCCCGTTCACAATCTGGTAGCTGTCGTGCGTGCCCGGCAGGTCGAGCGTGTCGGTGCCGAAGACGAATCCGTCGATCTGGTCGTACCCGACGCTCGTCGATTCCGAAGCGCTTCGGAAGCGGTAGACGTCGGCGCCGGCACCGCCCTTCAGATAATCCTTGCCTCCGGCGCCGATCAGCAGGTCGTCCCCGGAGCCGCCGGTGAGGCTGTCATTGCCCGCGCCGCCGGCGATCCAGAAGAAGCCGTCCGACTCGGCGCTGCCGTTGAAGGTCAGCGTCTCATTTGCCGTCAGCTGACCTGCGTCGACGACGAGGCGCTGATTGGGCCCGACGTTGTTGTTGTGCGTGGTGAGATTGTAGCTGAAATCGCCTTCGACTTTGCCGAAGCGGGCGTTCTGGCCGGACAGGATCGAGAGGACCTCGATATTGGTCATCGTGTCGCTCGCGAAGACGATCGAGTTCGCGCCCGAATAGTTTCCGCGCAGCGCCAGCTCGTCCTTGCCACCGCCGCCATCGACCTTGTCACCGGCGCCGAAGCGGCCGTCGGAGCGGAACAGGAAGAGGTCGGCGCCGGCACCGCCGGTGAGATTGTCGAGCCCCTTGCCCGCACCGAAGGTGAACGCGCCGCCGTCCGTCTCCGCCGAGCCGTCGAACGTTACATTCTCTCCGCTGGAGAGCCGTGAGAAGTCCACGATCAGCCTGGTGCCGCTCGCGACGTTGGATTCCACCGTCTTCAGATTGTAGCTGTAGCTGTTGTTCGACGTGTCGCCGAAACGGCCGTCGGAACCCGGGATGAGCGAGAGCACCTCGATGCCGAGCAAATTGTCCGCGCCGAACGTGTAAGGCGTCGCTCCGCTGCCGAAAGTGCCGTAATTACCCTGGATTCCGAGCTCGTCCTGGGTGCCCTCGCCGCCGTCGACATAGTCGGTGGGGTCGAGAAAGGCGCCAAAGAGAAAAGCGTCGTTGTCGCCGAGGCCGGTGAGCGTCTCCGAACCGGCCTGCATCACCCAGAACTGATCCTTGCCGGAGGTGCCCTTGATCATGTTGTCGGCGCCGTCGCCCACCAGGCGGTCGCCCGGTCCGGCGACGCCGTTCACCGTGACGGTGACGGTGGCGGTGTCGCCGCCGGTCACCGAGTAGCTGAAGGTATCCCCGGTCGTGGACGTGTTCACCGCACCGGAGCTGCTGTCGGTAAGCGTATTGAACTTCCCGTTCGGATTGTAGCTGTAGGTGCCGTCGGCATTGACGATCAGCTTCGCGCCGGAGGGCATGACGATCTCGGTGCCGGGCGCATAGTTCTGGGCGCCGACCGTGATTTGCGTGACGACGAACGAACCGCCGTCCACATCCGAATCCGGACCCGAGCTGTTATTGGCGAACAGATCGCCGGTGCCGATCACGTTTTCGGGCGTGCTGACCGCATCGTCCTGCGCCACTGCCGCATCGTCCACCGGGACGAAGATCACCTTGCGCGTGAAGCTGGCGGTGTCGTTGCCGCCGTCGCCGTCGTTGAGCGTGAAGGTCACGGTGCGGGTGGAGGAGCCGGGATTGTCCGAAGTGCTGGAGATCCGGATCGCTTCGCTCAGGGCTTCGACGGCCGCTTTGCTCGATGACGCGTTGAGCGTGATCGTGATGCTGGTTCCGCTGTTGCTGACGGTTCCTACGGCCACGCCGTTGAAGCTCACGCTGGACCCCGAGATTTCGACGCCGGTACCGGGCGTGCCCGATTGCGCGAGGCTCAGCTGGTCGCCGGCGCTTCCGCCCGCGGTGATGGCGACCGAAAGCGAGCCGCCCCCGAAGTTCGGGCTGTCGGCGTCGGTCACGTTCACTTCGGGCGCCACCTGGGCCGCCGTTCCATTCTCCGTGTAGGAGGCGGGCACGTCGCTGAGCGTGGCGATGAACAGGTCCATGGCGCCATTGCCGTCGCCCGAGACGAGGTTGCCGGCCATGCTGGCGAAGACGACCTTCTTGCCGTCGGGCGAGAAAGCGGGCGATTCGCTGGATCCGTTCCCTTCCTGCCCGAGGGTGTTCCTGGAGAGCCGCTCGATCGCCCCGGTGACGAGGTCCTTGACGAAGATGTCGGTCTGGCCCGCTGCGTCCCCTGGGACGAGGTTGGTGGCCATGCTCATGAAGGCCAGTTTCGTGCCGTCCGGGGAGAAGGA
>DASVUW010000100.1:0-12161 GCA_036386845.1 Allosphingosinicella sp.
CGACCATGGAGCTGCGGATGCGCGCCCGGATCGGGGTGGGGAGCGAGGAGGCGGCGCGGGTCGCGCGCGACCTGCGCAAGGCGGCCGCCCCCTGGCCGAACGACCCGGCGGTGCAAGCCGCGCTGGCCGAGGCCGAGTTCGATGCGGGCAACCTAGACTCGGCCGAGGCCGCCGCCGACCGAGCCCTCGCCGCCGATCCGAAGACTATCGACGCCCTGACCTATCGAGCGCGGGTCGCGATGGCGCGCGCGAAGGCCGGACAACGCGGGGACGCCGCCGCGTGGAAAGAGGTCCGCCGCCGGATCGCGCTCGCCAATCGTGCCGATCCCAACGACCCTGAGCCGCTCATCCTCTACTATCAGAGCTTTTCCGCCGAGGGAGCGCCTCCCACGCGCAACGCCGTGGAAGGGCTGCTCCAGGCGTTCGAGCTGGCCCCGCAGGACAAGGGCCTCAGGCTGAACGTCGCGCGCCAGATGCTTGTCGACGGCAAGCCGGCGGAAGCGCGCGCCGCCCTGGTGCCGATCGCCTACGATCCGCATGGCGGTGCGTTCGGGCAAGCGATCGCCGGGATCGTCGCGACCATCGACCGGGGCGGCGCCAAGGCGGCGCTCGATGCGTGGGACAGCGCCGTCAAGGCGGGGGAGCGCAAGGGCGGGGCGAAGAAGCCGGGCTAGGTTTCGGAACCCTCGGCGCGCCAGCCCTCGCGCTCGAGCAGGCTCGCTTTGCGCTTCAGCCCGTAAGCGTAGCCGCCGGGCGAGCCGTCGCCCCGGCGCGCGCGGTGGCAGGGGATGAGAACGGCGATCTGGTTCGAGCCGCAGGCCGTTCCGGCCGCCCGGACCGCCTGCGGCCTTCCGGCCCGGGCCGCCAGTGCCGCGTAGGACAGGCTCTCGCCCGGCGGGATCCGGGCGAGCTCGCGCCACACGGCCTCCTGGAAAGCGGTGCCGCGCACGTCGAGCGGCAGATCGTGAGGCCGCTCAGGCGCCTCGACTGCGGCGACGGTGCGGGCGACGAGATCGGCCATGGCCGGCCCGCCGGGCCTGATCGAGGCATTGGGGAAACGCCGCTTGAGCTCGGCCTCGCCCTCGTCGAACGAGAGCCTGCAGATGCCCCGTTCGGTGGCGGCAACCAGCATCGTCCCGAGCGACGTCTCGGCCGTAGCCCAGGCGATGGTCTCGCCCCGGCCGCCGTCGCGCCAGCGGGTCGGAGTCATTCCGAGCCGGTCTTTGGCGTCGGCGTAAAAGCGGCCGGGGCCGGAATAGCCGGACTCGTAGATGGCGTCGGTGACCCGGCCGTCAGCGGCGAGCGTCTCAGTCATGGCTCGGGCTCTCTTTCCTCGGGCGTAGGCGGCCGGCGTTACCCCGGTGGCGCGCTTGAACAGGCGATGGAAATGGAAGGGGGAATAGCCGGCTCGGGCTGCCAGCTGCTCCAGCGACGGCGGCTCCTCCGCGGTCTCGATCAGCTTCAGGCCCGCCTCGACCGCGGCGGAGTCGCGGCTGACATCGTCTGGCCTGCATCTGAGGCAGGCCCTGAGGCCGGCCGCCGAAGCGTCGGCGCCGTCCGCGAAGAAGCGGACGTTTTCGCGCTTCGGGTGGCGAGCGGCGCAGGACGGCCGGCAATAGATGCCGGTGGTCAGGACTCCGGTGACGAAGCGGCCGTCCATCGAACGGTCGCGGCGAAGCACGGCAGCCCAGGCGGACTCGGCATCGACGGCTTCGGGCTTGGGTGAGAGGAGAGTGGCCATGGCTCAGTCTCGCACAATCCTGGCCGCGAAGCAGCCGGCGGCGGCGTTATGGACGTGAATCTCGGCGATCCCCGGCCGTTCGAACAATGCCCTGATCGTCGCGTCGGCCTGTCCCGCCGGGGAGAGCAGGGCAGCGCGCAGGTCGCCGTCGACATCGAACCCGCGCATCGACAGCGTCCGCCCCCCGAAGACGGGCGGCGTTTCGTCGAAGAAGGAAGCCGGCCCAGCTGCCGTCTCACGCACGTAGACCGCATAGGCGGAGCGGTAGGGCCCGCGCACGTCGTGAGAGACGTAGTTGAAGAGGATAAGCCGCTCCCCAGGCTCGGCGTCCTCCAAAGTCGCCCGACAGGGGAAACCCGGCTTCGAATCCGCGATCACCCGCCGCGCTCCCAGCTCCGCGAGGGCGTCGACTCCGAGGCCGAGAAGACTTTCGTACGTTTCCCTCGCAAGGCCTTCGATCCGGTAGGTCATGGCAAGCTCCTTTCCCTGCCCGTCTGCCAGATCGGCACCTCGCGCACGTCCCGCCTCTTGCGCTCAAAGCCGGCGACGAGATTTGCACCGAAAATACAGGGGATTGGCCGACCTTGCCGCGCTTGCCCCCACCACGAGGACCAACTACAATCTTTGCATACGGGGGGGGTCAATGTCTTTATCAGCGAGTCCGGTGACGTGCGCATCCACCGGCCGTTTGCGCCGATTGCTTGCCCTGTCCATGGCGCTCGGCCTTCTGGCCGCATGCGGCGGAGGCGGAGGCGCGCCGTCACCCCCGTCCCCGCCCCCGCCCCCGCCCCCGCCCGTCAACCAGGCTCCGGCATTCACTTCGGGCAGTTCGGTCGCCATCGTCGAGAATAGCGGCGGGGTGATCCATCGAGCCACCGCGACGGACCCGGAAGGCGCCGCCATCGCCTTCTCCATTGTCGGAGGCGCGGACGCCGGACGCTTCAGCATCGCCGCGAACGGGGATCTGAGTTTCGTCGCGCCTCCGAATTTCGACCTGCCCACCGATTCCGACCTCAACAACATCTATCTGGTGGAGATCGGCGCCAGCGACGGCCAGATCCGGACCAACCAAACCGTTTCCGTGACGGTGTCCAATTCCAAGGAGGGCGTCTCGGTCCGGCGAGTCGGCACCGGCTTCGTTCAGCCGGAGACCATTTTTGCGGTCAGCGATAAGCTTTTACTGGTCGGCGAGCGGAACGGCACCATTTACACCTTCAATTCGCATACCGGCGGCCGGCAAATCCTCGTCCAGGTCGACCCGATAGGCCAGGCCCTGCTTGCGGTCGCTGCCGCTCCCGATTTCGCCACGACCGGCAGACTCTTCGTCCTGTACATATTGAACCAATCTCTGGTCGCCCGCGAGTATGTGCGCAATTCGACCGGAGCGACGGTCCCGAGCAGCTCCGGACCGTTGTTTGCGGAGTGGGCACCGAAATATTCCGGAGGCGGCTGGCTCACCTTCGGGCCGGATGGCAATCTTTTGATCGGGACGAGCGACGCCGGCGGAGCGGATGATCCGACGGGAAGCGCCCAGAACGATTCGTCTTTCCTCGGTAAAGTAATCCGGGTGACGCCGAACCCCAACCCGTCTGCCGGACCCATCCTCACCAGGATCGCGAAGGGACTGCACAACCCTCATGGCGGCTTCGCCTATTCGGGTGGCCTGCTGTTCGGGGATCGCGGTGCAACCGTTGCCGATGAGGTCAATTTCCTCCCGGCCGGAGCCAGCGGGAGCAATTTGGGCTGGCCCTTCAAGGAAGGGTCCAAGGTCGTCCGCGGCACGCCGCCCTCGGATGTCGTCGACCCCGTCACCGAATATGCTCTGGTTCAATATGCCGGTCTGGGCGTAGTCGGCGGGGCGATCGGCGGTGACTATTTGGCGTCGATCAACGGGCATTATGTCTTCGCGGACCGGACCGGCGCGATTTTCAGCTTTCCGATAGCTTCGCTTCCCAATGCGCGGACCGCGACAGAAAGTCGCACTTTGGACTTCGCGCCCGACGTTGGAGCGATGGATCAGATACGTGCGGTAGTGGCGGACCCGCTCGGCCGGCTTTACATCCTCGATGGCGACGGTGAGATCTTCCGGGTGGACGTGGGCTAGCCCATCGCGGTCAGGGTTTCGGGACCGCCACCCGCCGCCGAATTAGGAGGGCGCACGAGACGACAAGGCGCCGCCATGTCGTCAGCATGATTTTCCGCCTCACCTTGGCGCTTCTGAGGCGAGCCCGAAGGCGACGATTGCCCCCGGAACCGCGCGCCGCAACGGTTTCAAGGCGGCTGGCGGTTGCATCGCAGCAAAGCGCCTGCTAGGGCGCCCGCGACCTGACCCGGGGCGCCGCGCGCGCTTCATATCATGGGTCAAATTCCGATCTGGGAGTAGAGGCGCGCGTGGAGAATTCCGGCGGCATTCAGGCAAGTCTGGCGGGCCGCTATGCGATGGCCCTGTTCGAGCTGGCCCGCGACGAACGGCAGCTTGAAGCGGTCGGCGCGAGCCTTGCCTCGCTGAAACAGGCGCTCGCCGATTCGGACGATCTTCGGTCGCTGACCACCAGCCCGCTGACTCGGCGGGACGATGCCCTGAAGGGCGTGGCCGGCCTGGCCGAGGCGATGCGGCTCGATCCGATCACGGCCAATTTCCTCGGAGTCCTCGCCCAGAACAGGCGGCTCGGCCAGCTTGGCGGGATCATCCGCAACTTCAACCTGCTCGCCGCCCTCCACCGCGGCGAAGTGACGGCCGAGGTCGTCTCCGCCCACCCGCTCGACGATTCGCAGATCGGGGCCCTCAAGGCCAATCTGAAGAGCCGGCTCGGCCGCGACGTCGCGGTCGATCTGAGCATCGATCCCGCCATCCTGGGCGGGCTGGTCGTCAAGATCGGCTCCCAGATGATCGACGGCTCCATCCGAACCAAACTCAACACCCTCGCCCAGGCAATGAAGGGCTAAGCCCGAAGGGCTTCGATGAAAGGCTGAAAATGGACATCCGCGCCGCTGAAATCTCCAAGGTCATCCGCGATCAGATCGCGAGCTTCGGCACCGACGCCGAAGTCTCCGAGGTGGGCACCGTGCTCTCGGTCGGCGACGGAATCGCGCGCATCTATGGGCTCGACAACGTCCAGGCCGGCGAGATGGTGCAGTTCGACGGGGACGTCAAAGGCATGGCGCTCAACCTCGAGGCCGACAATGTGGGCGTCGTCATCTTCGGCAACGACAGCGCCATCCGCGAGGGCGACACCTGCCGCCGCACCGGAACCATCGTCGACGTGCCCGTCGGCAAGGCGCTTCTCGGCCGGGTGGTCGCCGGCCTCGGCACCCCGATCGACGGCAAGGGCCCGCTCGAGACCACCGAGCGCCGCCGCGTCGAGGTAAAGGCGCCCGGGATCATCCCGCGCAAGTCGGTCCACGAGCCGGTCCAGACCGGGCTCAAGGCGCTCGACGCGCTCGTCCCGGTCGGCCGCGGCCAGCGCGAGCTGATCATCGGGGACCGGCAGACCGGCAAGTCGGCCGTCGCGCTCGACACCTTCATCAACCAGCGCCAGGCGAACCAAGGCGACGACGAGAGCCAGAAGCTCTACTGCATCTACGTCGCCATCGGCCAGAAGCGGTCGACGGTCGCCCAGATCGTCCGGGCGCTCGAAGAGACTGGCGCGATGGAATATTCCATCGTCGTCGCCGCCACCGCCTCCGAGCCGGCGCCGCTCCAGTTCCTCGCGCCCTACACAGGCTGCACGATGGGCGAATATTTCCGCGACAACGGAATGCACGCCGTCATCGTCTACGACGATCTGTCCAAGCAGGCGGTCGCCTACCGCCAGATGTCGCTCCTGCTTCGCCGTCCGCCGGGCCGCGAGGCCTATCCGGGCGACGTCTTCTATCTCCACTCCCGCCTGCTCGAGCGCGCCGCGAAGATGAACGAGGCCAACGGCTCCGGATCGCTGACCGCGCTCCCGATCATCGAGACCCAGGCGGGCGACGTTTCGGCCTACATCCCGACCAACGTCATCTCGATCACCGACGGCCAGATCTTCCTCGAGACGGAGCTGTTCTACCAGGGCATCCGCCCGGCCATCAACGTCGGCCTCTCGGTGTCGCGCGTCGGCTCGGCCGCCCAGACCAAGGCGATGAAGAAGGTGGCCGGCTCGATCAAGCTCGAGCTCGCCCAGTATCGCGAGATGGCCGCCTTCGCCCAGTTCGGCTCCGACCTCGACGCCTCGACCCAGCGGCTTCTGAACCGCGGCGCGCGTCTGACGGAGCTTCTGAAGCAGCCGCAGTTCCAGCCGATGCCGGTCGAGGAGCAGGTCGTCTCCATCTATGCGGGGGTCAACGGATTCATCGACAACGTGCCGGTGAACGCGGTGACCCGCTTCGAGAGCGCTCTCCTGAGCCACTTCCGGAGCGACCATTCCGACATGCTCGGCAAGATCCGCGACACGAAGACCCTCGACGACGACACGGCGGGTCGGCTCAAGACCATCATCGGCGATTTCGCGAAGACGTTTGCGTAAGGGAGAAACGTCGCCCCAGCGAAGGCTGGGGCCCCAGCGGGTGAAGGGCGCAAGAGCCTTTCACCCCACGGGATCCCAGCCTTCGCTGGGATGACGAGCTAGGGACGAAGCAAGGAAACCATGGCCAGCCTCAAGGCGCTCAAAGGGCGGATCGCGTCGGTCAAGTCGACGCAGAAGATCACCAAGGCGATGAAGATGGTCGCCGCCGCCAAGCTGCGCCGCGCGCAGCAGGCCGCCGAGGCCGGCCGTCCCTATGCGGAGCGCATGGAAAATGTGATGGCGAGCCTCGCCTCCAAGGTGACGATCAGCGCGCAGAGCCCGAAGCTCCTCGCCGGCACCGGCCGGGACCAGACCCACCTTCTGGTGGTCGCCACATCGGACCGGGGCCTCGCCGGCGCCTTCAACTCGAACATCGTCCGTGCCGCACGCAAGAAGGCCGACGACCTCACCCGCGAAGGCAAGACGGTCCTCTTCTACTTGGTCGGACGCAAGGGCCGGGCGGTCATCCAGCGCCTCTATCCGAAGCAGATCATACACCAGCACGACACCAGCGCGATGAAGTTCGCCAGCTTCGCCGACGCCCAGGCGATCGCCGAGGACCTGGTCGGACGCTACCAGACCGACGGCATCGACGTCGTCCATCTCTTCTACGCCCGCTTCCAGTCGGCTCTCGTGCAGGAGCCGGTCGGCCAGCAGATCATCCCGGTCACCCTTCCCGCCGGCACCGCGACCTCGGGCACCAGCGCCGCGATCGAATATGAGCCGGACGAGGAGGAGATCCTCGCCTCGCTGCTTCCGCGCAACGTCGCGGTGCAGATCTTCCGCGCCTTGCTCGAGAATGCCGCGTCGGAGCAGGGCAGCCGGATGACCGCGATGGACAACGCCACGCGCAACGCCGGCGACATGATCAACCGCCTGTCGATCGCCTACAACCGGCAGCGCCAGGCGGCGATCACGACGGAACTCGTGGAGATTATTTCGGGCGCCGAGGCGCTGTAGTTCAACCGTCGCCCCAGCGCAGGCTGGGGCCCCGTGGGGTGAAAGGCGCCAGAGCCCTTCACCCGCCGGGATCCCAGCCTTCGCTGGTATGACGACAGAAGAAGGCAAGGAAACGAAAATGGCCACCGCCGCAACCCAGACCAACAATATCGGCCGAGTCAGCCAGGTGATCGGCGCCGTCGTCGACGTGACGTTCGACAGCGACCTGCCGGAGATCCTGTCGGCCCTCACCACCGACAATAACGGCAACAAGCTCGTGCTCGAGGTCGCCCAGCATCTCGGCGAGTCGACCGTGCGGACCATCGCGATGGACTCGACCGACGGACTCACCCGCGGCCAGCCCGTCACCGACACCGGATCGCAGATCCGGGTGCCGGTCGGTCCTATGACCCTGGGCCGGATCATGAACGTCGTCGGCGACCCGATCGACGAGCGCGGACCCATCGGCCACACCGACACCTCGCCGATCCACCGCGACGCGCCGCTATTCGTCGACCAGTCGACCGAGACCAGCATCCTCGTCACGGGCATCAAGGTCATCGACCTGCTTGCCCCTTACGCGAAAGGCGGCAAGATCGGCCTGTTCGGCGGCGCCGGCGTCGGCAAGACCGTGCTCATCCAAGAGCTGATCAACAACATCGCCAAGGGCCACGGCGGCACCTCGGTGTTCGCCGGGGTCGGAGAGCGCACCCGCGAGGGCAACGACCTCTATCACGAATTCCTCGAGGCGGGCGTCATCGCCACCGACGCCGACGGCAATCCCACGCCCGAAGGCTCCAAGGTCGCCCTCGTCTTCGGTCAGATGAACGAGCCGCCGGGCGCCCGCGCCCGGGTCGCCCTCTCCGGCCTCACCCAGGCGGAATATTTCCGCGACGTCGAAGGCCAGGACGTGCTCTTCTTCGTCGACAACATCTTCCGCTTCACCCAGGCGGGCTCGGAAGTGTCCGCCCTCCTCGGCCGCATTCCCTCGGCGGTGGGCTACCAGCCGACCCTGTCGACCGACATGGGCGCGCTGCAGGAGCGCATCACCTCGACGAACAAGGGCTCGATCACCTCGGTGCAGGCGATCTACGTCCCCGCGGACGATCTCACCGATCCGGCGCCGGCCACGTCCTTCGCCCACCTCGACGCCACCACCGTTCTGTCGCGCGCCATCTCGGAGCTCGGCATCTACCCGGCGGTCGACCCGCTCGACTCGACGTCGCGAGTCCTCACTGCACGCACCGTCGGCCAGGAGCATTACGAGACCGCCCGGGCCGTCCAGGAGATCCTGCAGCGCTACAAGTCGCTCCAGGACATCATCGCCATCCTCGGAATGGACGAGCTTTCGGAAGAGGACAAGCTCACTGTCTCGCGCGCCCGCAAGATCCAGCGCTTCCTGTCCCAGCCCTTCCACGTCGCCGAGGTCTTCACCGGGATCCCGGGCAAGTTCGTTCAGGTCGAGGACACGGTCCGCTCGTTCAAGGCGGTCGTCGACGGCGAGTATGACCATCTTCCCGAATCTGCCTTCTACATGGTCGGCGGGATCGAGGAGGCCGTCGAGAAGGCGCAGCGCCTGGCGGCGGAGGCGGCGTAAGCCTCGATGCGCGGGCTTTCTTGCCTGCTCGTCTTGGCTGCAACCTCGTGTTCCGATGCGGCCCCGGTCGCACCGCGCGAGACAAAGGCGGCCACCGGCAAACCGGCTTCGGCAAACGCGGGCTACGTCGCGGGCAACACGTCCCAGGAACTGGCATTTCTCGCAAGCCGTGTTTGCGTTCCGGAAGTCACGCAGGAACGCGAAGCTGCTGCGGGCAGTCTCGAGGATGTCCTGACCAAGCACGGCTACAAGTTGGTTTCGAGCTCGATCAGCCGCCAGCTGTTCGGACGGGTCGTGCCGGGATTCGTTGCCGCCCAAAAGGAAAACGGGTTCGGTCAGTTCATGATCGCCTTTGGGGAAGGCCTACCCGCCTGTGCGACCATGCTGATGAATCACTCCGCCATTCCGCCCGTGAAAGACCTTCGGCAGGCATTCGAGAGCCAAGGCTGGGAATGGGCCCATATGACCGCGAAGAAGCCGGATCGTTTGCCCTATGCCGGGTTCAAGAGGACCGACAAAAACGGCAAAACCATTCTCGCGTTTGTCATGGACAACCCCAACTCCGATCCCACTGTTCGGCTGGGCATCGACATCAGCTACACAGACTTTTAGAACTTGCCCGTAATTCAGGAACAGACGAAATGGCATTGCACTTCGAGCTCGTCACCCCGGAACGCCTCGTCCGGTCCGAGGAGGTCTTCATGGTCGTGGTGCCCGGCACCGAGGGGGACTTCAGCGTCCTCTCCGGCCACGCGCCCTTCATGTCCACGCTGAGGAACGGCGACATCGCCGTCTATCGCAGCGGCTTCGGTGACACCCCCGAGCGGATCGCCGTGGAGGGCGGCTTTGCGGAGGTGAACGAGCGCGGGCTCACCGTGCTGGCCGAGAGGGCCGACGTCCCGGCCTAGTCGCGCACGCGCCGGTAGCGCCAGGTCTGCGCGTAGGCGCCGCCCGGACCGGAGATCGTCGCGACCAGCAGCCCCCCCGAGCGCCGGTAGACGATTCGCGTCGGATAATCGTTGGCGGGGTTCTGGAAAACGACCTCCGCGGCGCCAAGCGACACCATCCTGAAGGGCACGGGCGTGCGCCCCTGAGGCGAAGCCCAGAAGGTCGTGCTTCCGTCCTTGTCCGTCTCGATCCGCATATATTCGAAGCTTTTGACGGCCTCGCCGGAGCCGCTCATCGCCACTCCGACCAGCATCCTGCCGCGGGAGAGCCAGCTCTCCTCGGTCCAGACGGCCTTCTCCTTGTCCTCATGCATCCAGTGGCCGGCGAGCCAGGAAGGCCGGTTCCCGGGCGCCGGGGCGAAGCCCGCCAGGAAAAGCATGGAGGCCGCCGCCAGTCCCGGTATCCGCATCGCTCCCCTCCCCTCCTAGCCCGGCCCGCCGCCGGGAACCTTAATCCGCTGCGCCCTCCACAATAGCAGACCTCCGGCGATGATGAGAGCGGCTCCGCCGAAGGTCGCGGCGTCGGGCCGATCGCCGAACCAGAGCCAGCCCAGGAAGGCGGCGACGAGAAGCTGGACGTAAGTCATCGGCGCCACGGTGGAGGCGCTGGCGCGCTCGACGGCGGCGAAGATCAGGGCGTGACCCGCGGTCGCGAAGCCGGCCACTCCGAGGCACTTCAGGACGACAGCCGGGGAAGGCCAGCCGATCGACACGCCGGCCGAATGGAAGGCGACGGCGGCCGCGACGAGCAGCGGCGCCGCGACGACGGCGACCAGGAACTGCATGACCATGACGGGGGCGTCCCCCGCGGCCATCCGGTTGAGCATCATCAGCCAGCTCATCCCGAAGGCCGCCCCCATCGGCAACAAAGCCGCCGGGCCGATCTCCACCAGGTTCGGCCGGAGCACGATCAGCACGCCCAGGAAGGCGAGCAGGGTCGCGGCCCAGGTCGCCGGCCGGGTCCTTTCGCCAAGCACCAAAGGCGCCAGCAGGGCGGTGAGGATCGGGCTCGTGAACTGGATCGCGGTCGCGTCGGCGAGCGGCATCGCCATCACGCCCAGGAAGAAGCACAAGGTGGCGAGCGCGACCGCCGCACCCCGTCCGAAGTGAAGCCAGGGCCTCGGCATGACGAAGCCCCCGCGGCCATGACGAAGCGCCACGTACAAGGTGAGCCCGGCGGCGCCGAACGAATAGCGCAGGGCCGCCACGGCCGGCGCGGGCCATTGGCCAGCCATGGACTTCACCAGCGCGTCGCCGAAGGCGAGGCTGAGGAATCCGGCGAGGGCGATGATGAGGGCGCTTCGGGCATGTTGGGCGGGCACGGGCGGGCCATCGGGGGCGGTTAGGCAATTGTCAAAGTTTCCGCCCTATTCACCACCCGGCAGTGGAATTGCTTCACCGGTGAGGATCTGAGCGCAATGAGTGCTTTTGGACGGCGACCAGGAAATAACGGTGCGAGCGGGGGACGGCCCAGCTTCGGAGTCGCGAGGCCGATGAAGGGCCTCGCCGGCGGCTCCGCCCTCCCCATCGCGCCCGATGGCGGCGACCAGTTCCCACCGCTCGACTCGATGAATTTCTCGGATGCCGATTCGGACGGCTTCGCGCCTTCGGCGAGCGACCGCGGCGCCGACGCCATGTCGAAGCTCGCCGACCGCCAGGCCGCGTCGTCGGAAGCGCCGTCGAGCAAGAACGAGGGCTTCGAGGCCTCGATCCACCGGATCAAGGAGCAGGTGCTTCCCCGCCTGCTCGAGCGGGTCGACCCTGAAGCCGCGGCGACTCTCAGCAAGGACGAGCTCGCCGAGGAATTCCGGCCGATCATCGGCGAGGTGCTCGCCGAGCTGAAGATCAACCTCAACCGCCGCGAGCAGTTCGCTCTCGAGAAGGTGCTGGTCGACGAGCTTCTCGGCCTCGGCCCGCTCGAGGAATTGCTGTCGGACCCGAACATCTCCGACATCATGGTCAACGGGCCCAACCAGACCTTCATCGAGAAGAAGGGCAAGCTGGAGGTCGCCCAGATCCAGTTCCGCGACGAGGAGCATCTGTTCCAGATCGCGCAACGGATCGTCAACAAGGTCGGCCGCCGAATCGACCAGACGACGCCGCTCGCCGACGCCCGTCTCCAGGACGGCTCGCGCGTCAACGTCATCATCCCGCCGCTCTCGCTTCGCGGCACCGCCATCTCGATCCGCAAATTCTCGGAAAAGCCGATCACGGTCGACATGATGCGGGGCTTCGGCTCGCTCTCCGAGAAGATGGCGACGGCGCTGAAGATCGCTGGCGCCTGCCGCTACAACATCGTCATCTCAGGCGGTACCGGCTCCGGCAAGACGACGATGCTCAACGCGCTGTCGAAGATGATCGACCCGGGTGAGCGCGTGCTGACGATCGAGGAC